>JACPIQ010000041.1 GCA_016188005.1 Candidatus Rokuibacteriota bacterium
CCACCACGTACATGGCCCGGATGCGGCCGTCGAGGCACCCCTCGACCATCTCGGTGACCACCAGCCCCTTCTCTCCTGGCGGCCGCAACCCCCAGGCTCGCTCGAAGCGGTCGAGGCTCGCCGGGGAATAATCGGCATAGCCCGGCAAGTTGGTCGGGATGCAGCCCGCATCCCCGCAGCCCTGGACATTGTTCTGACCGCGGAGCGGGGAGATCCCGGAGCCGGGGACACCCATCTGGCCGGCGGCCAGCGCGAGGTTCAGGAGCGCATGCGCATTGGCCGTGCCGTTGATGTGCTGGGTGATCCCCATGCCCCAGATGAGGCAAGAGCCCGAGAAGGGGGGACGCGCATACCAGCGCGCGGCGCGAGCGATGTCCTCGGCCGGCACCCCGGTGACCTCTTCGGCATAGGCGAGGGTGTAACTCGCGAGCGAGGCCGCCCACGGCTCGAAGCCCTCCGTGCGGGCGCGCACGAAGTCGAGGTTCGCGAGCCCCTCGTCCAGCAGCACCCTGGCCATGGCGTTGAAGAGCGCCACGTCGGTGCCGGGACGCTCGGAGAGCCACAGGTCGGCCTGATCGCAGAGCTCCACGCGCTTGGGGTTCACCACGATCAGCCGGGCGCCGCGGCTCACCGCGCGCCTGAGCCTCACGGCGATGACGGGATGGTTCGCCGAGGCGTCCGACCCCACGACCATGAGGCAGCCGGATTCCTCGTAGTCCTGGAAGGAGTTGGAGGTGGCGCCCGAGCCCATGGAGACGAGCATGGCCTCCACCGACGGGGAGTGGCAGAGGCGCGTGCAGTGGTCCACGTTGTTGGTGCCCATGACGGTCCGGGCGAGCTTCTGGATCACATAGCCGTCCTCGTTGGTGGCCTTGGCCGAGGCCAGCGCCCCGAAGCGGCCGAGGTGCCTCGCGAACCCCTCGGCGGCCGCCTCCAGCGCCTCCTCCCAGCCGACCTCGCGCCAGATGCCGTCCCGCTTGACCATGGGCATCGTGATCCGGTCGCGGGAGTGGACGAAGCCCGTGCCGAAGCGCCCCTTGACGCAGAGCATCCCCTCGCTCGAGGGGTTCCCGGGCGCATCGTCGGCCATCATCGCGAGCCGCCCGTCCCGGCGCACCCGGAGCGTGAGACCGCAGCCGACGCCGCAATACGGGCAAGTGGTTTCCACCTCCCGGGCCACGGGCGCGGGTGCCTCTTTCGGGCGGAGGGCGCCCGTGGGGCAGGTGGCAACACATTGGCCGCAGGAGGTGCAGATGGAGGACGACATGAGGCCGTCGGCGAAGACGCCGACGCGCGCATCGTGGCCTTTCCCGACGAGCGAGATGGCGGCGATGTGCTGGACCTCGCCGCAGGCGGTCGTGCAGCGGCCGCAGAGGATGCACGCCTCCCGGTCGAGGACGAAGAACGACTTGGAGTCGTCCACGACGAAGCGGTGATGCGGTGGGAAGCTCGGGCGGGCGAGGCCGTGCCGCTCCGCCGCCTCTCCCACCTCGTGGAAGCCGCCGCGGTCGGTGCCGGGGTTGAGCATCGAGAGCGTGAGGTCGAGCACCGCGCGGCGCGTTCTCACGGCCTCCGGATGCCGCGTGTCGACCACCATCCCGTCCCGCGCGGGCAGGTGGCAGGCGGCCGGGGTGCCGCGCAGCCCGTCCACGTGGACGAGGCAGCTGCGGCAGGCGCCGAGCGCGGGGCGGTCGGGGTCCTTGCAGAGCTGTGGCAGGGCGATGCCGAGACGGTTCACGGCGTCCAGCACCGTGGCGCCGTCGGGCATCTCCACGGGCTGGCCGTCGATGATGACGCCGAGGGTCACGGCAGCGCTTCCGGGAACCCGGCCAGCGCCGAGAGGATGGAGAGCGGCGCGGCCTGCCCCAGACCGCAGAGGGAGGCGAGCCTCACCACCTCGCAGAGCTGGCGCAGCTCATCCGCGCTCGCCCGCAGACCGCCATCCAGCATGTCGCGCAGCCGCGCCGTCCCCTCGCGGCAGGGGGTGCACTTGCCGCAGGACTCGCGCGCATTGAAGTCGAGGAGCGTGAGCACGACATCTCGGATGGACACCGAGTCGTCGAGCGCCACGATGCCGCCGCTGCCGGGGGAGACGGCGCCTCCCGGCAGCACGGGCTCGTCCAGGAGCCTCGGGTGGACGAGGCTGCCAGAGGGGCCCCCCAAGAGCACGGCCTGGAGCCAGCGGCCACCGGGGGGCTCACCGCCGCCCGACGCGAGGACCTCGCGCAGTGTTGCCCCCATCTCCAGCTCGACGATACCGGGGCGGCTCACGTGGCCCGACAGCCCGACGCACTTGGTGCCATGCCCCCGTCCCAGCGATGTCCACCACGCGGCGCCCCGGCGGAGGATGAGCGGCACCGCCGACAGCGTCTCCACGTTGTTGATCACCGTGGGGCGCCCCCAGAGTCCCGCCTCGACGGGGAAGGGGGGCTTGGCGCGGGGCATGGCGCGGCGTCCTTCGATGGACTCCATCAGCGCCGACTCCTCGCCGAGCACGAAGCCGCCGGCGCCGCGCCTGATCTCGATCTCCACGGAGAGATCGCTGCCGAGGATCCGCTCGCCGGCCAGCCCCCAGCCGCGAGCCTGCCCGACGGCATGCTCGAGGCGCGCGGCCGAGAGATGGGCCTCGCCGTGAACATAGAGGTAGATGCGGCTCGCGCCGGCGGCGTCGGCCGCGAGCAGGGCCCCCTCGAGGAGCCGGTGCGGGTCGCCTTCCATGAGGTGGCGGTCCTTGAAGATGCCGGGCTCGCCCTCCTCGCCATTGACGATGAGGTACCGGGGCTCGCCGGCGGCGGCCCGGGCGCCTTCCCACTTGATCGCCGCGCGGAAATAGGCGCCGCCCCGGCCGGCCAGCCCGGCCGACTTCACGGTGGCGATGACCTCCGCGGGGTTGCCCGCAGCAAGGGCCTCGGCCAGCGCGGCATAGGAGCCGCGACGGATGGCGTCGGCGATGTCGCCGGGATCGGTGAGGCCGCAGCGCTCGGTAAGGACGCGGCGCTGCCCCGAGAGCCACGCCGACACCTCGGGCTCCTGCACGAGCCGTCCGGCCGCGGCGGCGTCGAGGAGGCCGCCCACCCGGTCGGCGGTGATCCCTGCCGCGATCACCGGCGCGCCGTTGGGCGGGATCACGGTGACGGCAGGCGCCGCCCAGCAGAAGCCGCCGCAGCCGCCGGCCACCACGGCCGCCTCGATCCCGCGCCGCCCTGCCTCGGCTTCGAGGGCACGGAGCGTCTCCTCGGCGCCGACCGAGACGCCGCAGGAGCCCACGCCCGCCACGAGCCGCAGCCCCGGGGAGTCGGCAGCGGCGGCCGCGCTCTCGAGGGCGGCGAAGCGCTCTCGCGCGCCCCCTCGTCCTGGCGGCGGCGCGGGCACGGGAGCGAGGCGCGAGGCTGCCGGCGCGACCAGCGGGGTGGCGGGAGGCGGCTCGTCCGATCCCAGCAGCGCCAGCAGGCGCCCCTGCTTGTCAGGGGCCAGCCTCCCGAGCTGACGGCCATCCACCTCCACCACCGGCGCCATGGCGCAGTTGAAGGCGCAGTCGAGACGCTCGAGGGTGATGGCGCCGTCCGCCGTCCTGCTGTCGGCCGCGACGCTGAGCCGACGCTCGAGCGCCGCCAGCAGCTCCAGCGAGCCCTTCACGCGGCAGGACACGCCGACGCACACGCGCACGATGCGCCGCCCGGGCTCGCTCAGCCGGAATTCCGGGTACTGGGTGGCAACGCCATACACCTCGCTCCGGGGCACGCGCAGGTGATCGGCCACGGCGAGCAGCGCCTCGGGCGACAGCCAGCGCTCGCGGTGCTGCACCGCCTGGAGGGCGGGCAGGAGCCAGCTGCGCTCGCGGGGGAACCCGCCGAGGATCGGCGCGCGGTCGGTCATGGCCACCGGATCCTCTTCAGCGGGCCGTGGGAAGGGGGTCCTCGAGCCCGGCCTCGGCGAAGCCCTTCTTCCTGAGGAGGCAGGAGTCGCAGAGGCCGCAGGCGCGGCCGTCGGGCTCGGGCTCGTAGCAGGACCACGTGAGGGCGAAGTCCACGCCGAGGGCCTGTCCGCGGCGGACGATCTCCGCCTTGGTGAGCCGGATCAGCGGGGTGTGGATCGTGAAGCGGCTCGTCCCTTCCACGCCCGCCTTCGTGGCGAGGTTCGCCATCCGCTCGAAGGCCTCGATGTACTCGGGACGGCAATCGGGATAGCCCGAGTAGTCGAGCGTGTTGACGCCGATGAAGATGTCCTGGGCGCCGAGCACTTCCGCCCAGGCGAGCGCGTGGGCCAGGAAGATCGTGTTGCGCGCCGGGACATAGGTCGCCGGGATCCCTGCGCCAACGGCCGCCTCGCTCCGCCCCTTGGGCACCGGGACATCGTCCGTGAGGGCCGAGCCGCCGATGGCGCGGAGGTCGAGCCGCAGCACCAGGTGCTCGCCGGCGCCCAGCGCCGAGGCCACGCGACGCGCGGAGTCGAGCTCGCGGCGATGGCGCTGGCCGTAGTCGAAGGAGAGCGCGTGGCAGGCATAGCCCTCGGCGCGCGCCCCGGCCAGCGCCGTCGCAGAGTCGAGCCCGCCCGAGACGAGGACGACGGCCCTGCCGCCCATTCTTCCCCGCTCAGACGCCGCGGCGGGCGCCCCAGAGGAGGACGTGAAGCCGCGGCGAGAAGCGGAAGCCATGCCGCGTGCAGGCCTCCGCCACCCAGGGCGAGCGCGCGATGAGGTCCTCGCGCCTGATGGCCTCGGGCTGGAGCAGGATGCGCGCCCGGGGCAGCGCGAAGCGCTCGGCGAGCGCGAGGACCTCCGCCAGGTCGCCGTCGTCGGTCACCACGAACTTCCACCACGTCTCCCGCTCGAGGAAGGCCGCGATGGCGGTGGCGTTGATCCGGCGCTCCGCGGCGACCCCGGAGCCCGAGAGCTTGACGGACACGTTCCACTGGATCGAGCGCGGGGTCTCCGGCGGGGGCGCCAGCGTCCCGGAGGTCTCCACCTCGATGGCGAAGCCGCGGTCGGCGAGGCTCGCGACGACGGGCACGAAGAGGGGTGATTCGAGCGGCTCGCCGCCCGTCACCACCGCGCGGCGGCAGGGGAAGGCCGCCGCCTCTTCCACCAGCGCCTCGCACTCCACCTCGCGCCCGGCCTCGGCATCCCACGAGTATTTCGTGTCGCACCAGGCACAGCCTACGGAGCAGCCCTGCAGGCGAACGAAGACGGCCGGGGCACCCGCCGTGACGCCTTCACCCTGGAGGGAGTGGAAGACCTCGGCGACGCGGCCCGCGGTGGCCACCGGCGCCGTCATGGCCGGGAGCGGGCAAGGGCGCTGCCCGAGGTCGGTGTCTCGCGGATGGCGACGCGCTCGAGCCTGACGTGCGCCGGCAGCGCGCGCTCGATGGCGCTCCACGCCTCCCGCGTCAGGAGCTCGGCCGTGGGATTGCCGTCGAGCCGCACCACCCTGTCGGGCGCCTCGTGCTGGACCGAGGCGATGGCCTCCGCGAGCGGGTCGTCGGCGGCCAGGAGCGTCGCGTGGTCCCACTGGTCGAGGACGGCCTTGCGCACCAGCTCGCGCAGGTCCTCGAAGTCCATGACCATGCCGAGAGGATCGAGCCGCTCGGCGCTGACGGTGAGCTCGAGCCGATACGTGTGGCCGTGCAGCCCGGCGCACTTGCCCGCATGCCCGCGGATCCTGTGAGCCGCGTCGAAGGTGTAGGAGGTCTGCAGCTCCATGGGCCCGGCCAAATGGTACCACCCCCTCTGGGGTCAGGTCTTGCATTCCAACATCGGTCGGGGCGCGTGCTGGATTGCAAGACCTGACCCCGGTCAGGCGATGCCGGTGTGGATGGTGACGGAGCCGAGGCCGAGGCGGCGCCAGGTCACGCCCCGCAGCCCCGCCGACTCCATCAGATGCGCGAGATCGGCCGGCGAGAGAAAGCGGTCCACCGACTGGGGAAGATAGGCGTACGCCTCGCCGTCGCGCGCCACGAGGCGCCCGATCTGCGGCACGACGCGGTGGAAGTAGAAGCGGAAGAGCGGCCGGAAGCCCGGCGCCTCCACCTGAGTGATCTCGAGCGCCACCACGCGCCCGCCGGGGCGGGTCACCCGCCGCATCTCGGCCAGCCCCAGGCCGAGGTCGGTGAGGTTACGCAGCAGGAAGGCCGAGGTGACGCAGGCGAAGGCGCGGTCCTGGAAGGGCAGGGCCAGCGCATCTGCCGCCACGAGACGGATCCGGCCGTGGCCCCCGGCGTGGCGGATCTTCTCGAGCGCCACGGCGAGCATCCCTTCGGAGAAGTCGGCGCCCACGACGCCCCGGTGGGGATGGGTCTCGCGCAGCTCGAGGGCGAGGTCGCCCGTGCCCGTGGCCAGGTCCAGCGCCGGCCCTTCGGGCGAGGGGATGGTCTGCCGGGCCGCCGCGCGCCGCCACGAGTGGTGCATGCCGAAGGTCATGAGGCCGTTCATCAAGTCGTAGTGGCGCGCGATGCGCGAGAACATCTGGCTGACGAAGCGGGCCTTGTCCGGCCCGGCGCCGAGCGCGGGCTCCCTCATGCCCAGCGCCCCGCGAGCACCGCCGCGAAGAAGATCACGGCGATGTAGCCGTTGACGTTGAAGAAGGCCATGTCCAGCCGCGAGAGGTCGGTGGGCGAGACCAGCGAGTGCTCGTAGACGAGGAGCCCGGCCACCACCAGCACCCCCGCCCAGTAGAGGAGCCCGAGCCCCATGGCCCAGCCCAGGGCGGCGAAGGCGCCCACCGTGAGGACGTGGCAGGCCTGGGCGGTGCGCAGCGCCGCCGCGATGCCGAAGCGCGCCGGAACCGAGTGGAGCCCCGCCGCCCGGTCGAAGGCCGCGTCCTGGCAGGCGTAGATGAGGTCGAAGCCCGCGATCCACACCGTCAGCGCGAACCAAAGGATGAAGACGGGCGGGTCGAAGGTGGCGCGCACCGCGATCCACCCGCCGGCGGCGGCGATGCCGTCGGTGAAGCCCAGGATCCAGTGCGAGAGCCAGGTGAAGCGCTTGGTGTAGGAGTAGCCCACGAGGAAGAGGACGGCCAGCGGCGAGAGCGCCAGGCAGAGCGGGTTGAGCATCGCCGCCGAGGCGAGGAGGAGCGCGCCGGAGAGCAGCGCGGCGGCGGCCACCGGCCCGGGGCGGAGGAGGCCCGACGGCAGGTGCCGGGACCGTGTTCGCGGGTTGAGCGCGTCGAGCCAGCGATCCGCGAGGCGGTTGACGCTCATGGCCAGCGTGCGCGCCCCGACCATCGCCAGCGTCACCCAGAGGAGGACGCGCCAGCCGGGCCAGCCGTCGGCCGCCAGCACCATCGCCACGTAGGCGAAGGGCAGAGCGAAGACGGTGTGCTCGAACTTGATGGCGTCGAGGAAGTGGTGAACCGCGCCCGGCTCGCTCATGCTCGCCGGATCTCCGTCGCCGCTCGCCTCGCCGTGAGGCACGTCTCGGCTCGCACGGCTCGCTCACGCTCGCCAGGCTTCCACTTCGCTCGCCTCGCCGTGAGGCACGTCTCGGCTCGCACTACAGGCCGTATTCGGGCCAGCGGCGGGTGACGAGGGTGCGAATTTCCTCGCTCATGACGATCTCGTCGGGCCAGGGCTGGCCGATGTCGTCCATGGCACTCTTCTCGGTGGCGTCCACGCCGAGCTTGCCGCCGAAGCGGTGGCGGAGGGCGGCGTGGTCGAGGTCGTCCGTGGGGCCCTCGATGACCACGAGGTCGCGCCGAGGGTCGATGTTGCCCGTGGCCCGCCAGGCCACCTCCGAGAGATCATGGACGTTGACGGTGTCGGACACGACCACGATGGTCTTGGCGAGCATCATGAGCCCGAGCCCCCAGAGGGCGTACATCACCTTGCGCGCCTGCCCCGGATAGCGCTTGCGGATGGAGACGATGACCAGGTTGTGGAAGACGCCCGCGGCCGGCATGTTCATGTCCACGACCTCGGGAAGCAGCAGGCGGATGATGGGCAGGAAGATCCGCTCCGTGGCCTTACCCAGCCAGTAGTCCTCCTGCGGCGGGCGGCCGACGATGGTCGTGGGGTAGATGGGGTGCTTGCGCCGTGTCACCGCCGTCAGGTGGAACACCGGGTACTCACGGGCCAGCGAGTAGTAGCCGGTGTGATCGCCGAAGGGGCCTTCCACGCGGCGCTCGGCCGGGTCCACGTAGCCCTCCAGCACGACCTCGGCCCCGGCCGGGACCTCGAGGTCCACGGTCTTGCAGGCCACCATGGGCACCCCGGCGCCGCGGAGCCACCCCGCGAAGACCATCTCGTCGATGCCCGGCGGCAGCGGGGCGGAGGCCGCGTAGATGGCGGCGGGGTCCCCGCCCAGCGCGACGGCCACCTCCATGCGGCTCCGCGACTGCTCCTCCGCCACGCGGTGGTGCTCGGCCGAGCCCTTGTGGACCTGCCAGTGCATGCCGAGCGTGCGGTCGTCGTACACCTGCAGGCGGTACATGCCCACGTTGCGTGCGCCCGCGACGGGATCGCGGGTGATGACCATCGGCAGCGTGATGTAACGGCCGGCGTCCCCCGGCCAGCAGCGGAGGATCGGCAGCTCCGCGAGGCTCGGCGCCGCGGTCTCCACCACTTCCTGGCAGGGCGCCGATCGCACGCGCCTGGGCCCGGCCTTGGCGAGATCGAAGAGGTCGCCGAGCTTGCGCAGCTTCTCGAAGAGGGTGCCGGGCATCTTGAGGTCCAGGAGGTGCGCCACGCGGGCGGAGAGATCGTCGAGACGCTCCACGCCCAGCGCCGCGGCCATGCGCCCCGGAGCGCCGAAGGCGTTGATGAGGACGGGCGTGGAGAAGCCCTCGACGCGCTCGAAGAGCAGCGCCACGTTCCGCTCCGCGGGGCCTCGCGAGATCCGGTCGGCGATCTCCGTGATCTCGAGGTCGCGCGTGACGGGGGCCGCCACGCGCCGGAGCTGTCCCCGGCCTTCCAGATGCGCGATGAACTCGCGGAGGTCGGCGAACGGCACAGCCGGCGCCTCACTCGTGGTAGTACAGCTTCACGAGCAGGCCGGCGATGACGGGGAAGGACAGGCTCGGTACGACGCGGGCGAAGACGAAGTGCCAGCCCATGAGCGGCGCTTCCCAGGCGATGATGCGCTGCAAGCCGAACAGCGACCAGGCGGTCATGTAGGCCACGAGCGGTCCGAGCGCCACCCCCGAGTTGGCCAGCACCACGAGGAGCGGCATGCTCACCATGGGCCCGCCCGGGGTGATCATGCCGGCGAGCGTGGCCATCAGGATGGCCGTGAGCCCCGACTGGCGCCCGAAGTAGCGGGCGACGGTCTCGTGCGGGATCACCACCTGTAGCATCCCGGCGAGGATCAGCGCGGGGACCAGCCGCGGCAGCAAGAACCACAGCAGCGACAGTCCCGTCCGTGCCCCGATCCACGGCAGACCCGGGTCCTTCCAGTACGCCACGGCCGCGAAGAGCAGGGCGAGCAAGATCAGGATGAGCGCGGAGAGATCGAACAGCGGGGCTCGCGGCATGAAAGGGATTATACGCCAATGAGCTATACTGGCCGCGGCGGCGTTCGCGCCGCCTTCGCGTATGCACTGGACCATCCAACGGAAGCTCACGGCGCTGGTGCTGGTGGTCCTCCTCCCGCTGCTCGCGGGCGTTCTCCTGGAGTTCCGGGGGGAAACCTGGGTGGCGCGCGAACGCGCCCAGGAGGAGCTGCTCGCGACGGCGCAGAGCGTAGCGCGCCAGCTCGATGCGGTGCTGAGCGGACAGATCGAGAACCTCGACGCGCTGGTGACGCTGCGGGGGATCGAGCGCCTCGAGGATGGTGACCTGGCCGCCTTTGCCTCCCGGGTGCGCGTGGCCCATCCCTTCGTCCGCGAGCTGTTCACCGCCGGCGCCGACGGGCGCCTCCTCGCTGTGAGCGGCTCGCGCGCCGTCGGGGCGACGCCGTCCGTCGCCGACCGGGCCGACTTCCGCGCGGTGATGCAGGCGCGGGCGCCGCGCGTGGGCGGACCCCAGCCCGGGGTCACCGATCCGCGGCTGGCCGTGCCCATCCTCGTGCCTGCCCTGGACAGGCAGGGCACCTCGCTGGGCGTGGCCGTCGCCGAGATCGACCTGGCGGCGCTGTCGGCCTTTCTCGAGGGCGCGCCACGCGGACAGCGGGGCGAGGTCGCCGTGCTCACGGCGGCCGGCACCGTCGTCGCCCGGACCGGCGCGGAGCCGCGACAGCTCGGCCGGCCCCTGTCCTCGGAGCCCGCGTCGCTGGCCCTGATCCGCCAGGGCAACGGGGTGGCCGAGTGGCGCTGGGAGGACGGCCAGACGCGGCTGGCCGGGGCTGCCGCGATGCCGCGGACAGCCTGGGTGGTCGTGGCCACCATGGCCTCGGAGCTGACTTCCGCGGCGGGCGGCGCGCGCCTGCTCAGCGATCTGCGCTGGGTCGCGCTCGTCACGCTGCTGGCGCTCCTCGCCGCCTCGGTGATCAGCCGGCGGATGAACCGCTCGGTCCAGGCGCTCATCGCCGGCGCCCGGGGCCTCGCGGAGGGCGAGGGAGCCCCCATCGTGGTGCCGACGCGCGACGAGCTCGCCGAGCTGGCGGAGCGCTTCAACCGGTCCGTCGACACGCGACGGGCGGCGCGGGCCGCCCTCGAGGCGCGGCAGCGGGGGGTCGAGGCGCTCGCCGAGGTGAACCTGGGGCTGTCGCGCCAGCTGGAGCTCGAGCCGCTGCTGAAGCAGGTCACCGACGCGCTGGCCCGCCTCACCGGGGCCCGGAACGTGGTCCTCTGGGGCGTGGAGGACCGGGTCCGCCGGCTCGTCCGCCGCGCCTGCACCTGCGACGCCGCGATCTCACTGGAGGGCTTCCCGGAGAGCCTCGCCTTCGGCGAGGGCGCCACCGGCTGGATCGCCGACAATCGCCGGCCGCTCGTGGTCGACGACGTCACCGGCGACGCCCGCATGTACGCCGTGCCGTGGGCGCGCGCCCACGGGCTCCTCGTCTTCGCCGGTGTGCCCGTGCTCGCGGCGGACGAGCTGGTCGGAGTGTTGACCCTCAACCTCGATCGCGGTCACGTCGTGGACGATGACGAGCGGGCGCTGCTCGTATCCTTTGCCTCGCAGGCCGCCGTGGCCCTGCGCAACGCCCAGATATTCGCGCGGACCGAGGCCCGGCGACGCATGGCCGAGACCCTCGCCGATCTGGGCCGGACCCTGGCGCAGGCCCTGGACCCTGACGTCGTGGCCCGCCAGGTCGTCGACCACGTGCGCGGGCTCCTGCGGGTGCACTCCTCGGCCCTGTTCCAGCTCGATCCCCAGTCGGGTGATCTCGTGGCGCTGGCCGTCACGGGGGAGGTGGGCCCGACCCTCTGCCCGGGCTTGGTCTTTCCCCGCGGCATGGGGGCCGCCGGGCTCGCCGTGCAGTCGGGCCTGCCCGTCGTGTCCCGCAATGTCCTCACCGATGCGCGCATCACGCTCAACTCGGAGATGCGCGAGGCCATCGAGCGCTCGGCTCACCGGGCGGTGCTCACCGTGCCGCTCACCGCCCGGGGCACGGTCGTCGGGGCGCTCTCCGTGGGGGACCGCGAGGACCGGGAGTTCGACGCCGAGGAGATCGGACTCCTCCAGGCCTTCGCCGACGCGGCGGCCCTGGCGCTGGACAACGCCCGGCTCCACGAGCAGACGCGACAGCGGCTGCGCCACCTGGACTCGCTCCGCGAGGTGGTCGAGCAGATCCTCGAGCCGCTGAGTCTCGAGGACCGGCTCAACGTGATCACGCGGAACGCGGCGGAGCTGGTCGGGGGCGACCGCGCCACGCTGGCCCTCATGGCGCCGGCGGGTGACGGGCTCGAGGTTCGCGCAGGCTACAAGCTCTTCCAGGGCGAGCTCGGGTCGCAGGTCGCGCTGGGGCAGGGGGGGCTCGGGGTGGCCGCTGACACGCGCGAAGGCGTCCTCGTCACCGACTACCAGGGCTGGCCGCATCGCAGCCCGCTCCTGGTCGCCCGCCAGGGGGAGCATCCGATCCTGGGCGCCATCGCCTATCCGCTCCTCGTCCGGGACCAGGTCATCGGCGCGCTGTCGGTGGGCACCTGCACCCCCGGCAAGCGCTTCTCCGCGGCCGACGTCGACCGGCTCGCGAGTCTCGCCGGGCCCGCCGCACTGGCCATCGAGCACAGCCGCCTCTACCAGGAGCTCGAGGCGAGACTCTCCCAGCTCCAGGAGACCCAGGCGCAGCTCGTCCAGGCTGCCAAGCTCTCCGCCGTGGGCCAGCTCGTGTCCGGCGTGGCGCACGAGCTGAACAACCCGCTCTCGGTGGTCATGGGCCACAGCCAGCTTCTCCTCTCGAAGGAGCTGCCGCCCGCGCTCCGCCGTCCCCTGGAGCAGATCCTCGCCCAGGGGGCGCGCATGGCGAAGATCGTGCAGGGGCTGCTCCTCTTCTCCCGCCAGCGGAAGCGGACCCACGAGGCCGTGTCGCTGCCCCGGATCATCGAGCAGACACTGGCGCTGCGTGCCGACCAGCTCCGCCTGTCGGGGATCCGCGTCGAGGTCGAGCATGCCGCGGACCTGCCGCCGGCGGCGGGCGATGCCCACCAGCTCCAGCAGGTGTTCCTCAACCTCCTGCTCAACGCGGAGCAGGCCATCGCCGGCCCCGGCGGCGGCGACCGCATCAGCATCCGGAGCTGGGCGGAGGTCGAGCGGGGCAAGCCGCGTGTGCGCGTGGAGGTGAGCGACAACGGCCCGGGGATCCCCCCCGACGTCCTCCCACGGATCTTCGACCCGTTCTTCACGACCAAGGCCGTGGGCAAGGGCACGGGGCTCGGCCTCAGCGTCTCCTACGGCATCATCGAGCAGCACGGCGGCCGGCTCATCGCCGAGAGCCGGCCGGGTCACACGGTGTTCACCGTCGAGCTGCCCGCGATGGCGGAGGCGGCCGCGGCGGCCCCGGCGCCGCCGGCGCCACCCCCGCGGGCGGCGGGCCTGGGGCGCCGCGCGCTCGTGGTGGACGACGAGCCCTTCATCGTGGACTTCCTGACCGCCCTGCTCCAGGAGAGCGGCTGGGAGGTGGACGCCTGTGGCGGCGGCCGGGCCGCGCTCGAGTGCGTGCGGCACGGCCGCTACGACCTGGTCATCTCCGACATGCGCATGGCCGAGGGCACGGGCGAGGAGCTCTACCGGGCCGTCGCCGTCCAGCGGCGCGAGCTGGCGCGGCGCTTCCTCTTCATCACGGGGGACACGGCGAATCCGCAGGTGTGGAAGTTCCTGGAGGAGGTGGGCGTGCCGGTTCTCGCGAAACCGTTCAGCGCGGATGCGCTGCTCCGCGCGGTGCAGCAGCTGACCGCTTGACTTCGGCCACTCCGCTCGCGTAGATGAGGGAATGACCAAATCGGAGCTGGTCGCGGTCATGGCGAAGGCCTCGGGCGGGACCAAGGTATCCTCGGAGCGGGCGCTCAACGCCTTTCTCGACACCGTCTTCGAGTCGCTCAAGAAGGGCCGGCGCGTCACCCTCGGCGGATTCGGCACGTTCATGGTCAGTCGGCGGGCCGAGCGCGACGGACGCAACCCCCGCACCGGCAAGGTCATCAAGATCCCGGCCGCCAGGGTCCCGCGCTTCAAGCCCAGTCGCGCCCTCAAGGCCGCAGTCCTCTAGGCCCGGACGGGGGTTGTCGCCGCCTGACTCGCGGGCTCTCGCCTGCGGGCGCCCGGTGGCAGGGTCGTCGCCTTGACAGGGCGCGAGACCGCCACGTAGAATGGCGGCGCGTTGGGGGATCGTCTAGTGGTAGGACGCGTGGCTCTGGACCACGTAGCGGGGGTTCGAATCCTCCTCCCCCAGCCACTTTCGCTGCCCCGCCGTCGCGGCCCCATCGTCTAGAGGCCCAGGACACGGCCCTCTCAAGGCTGAAACACGGGTTCGAATCCCGTTGGGGCCACCACACCACGACGCGCACTTACGGGGCGCTCGTGTCTCCGTCGCCCCGCGCCGGTGCCGAAATAGTGCCATTCGGCCCCGAGCGCGAGGTGCGGTGCCATCGTTCCCCTCCAAGCGTGACGGCGCTGGCTGTTGGAGGCTTTCCAGGCCCTCATGGCTCCGCTCGCGCCGCCCAGCGGTGCCGCGCCCGATCGAGGAACGACGGCGCGTCGCTCGGGCCCTGGCCGGCGGCGAGCCGCTCGAAGCCGGCCATGAAGCCGACCTTTCGATGGTGCGCCTGACGCACCTCCGCGACGAGCGCCGCCCACTCGCGATGGAGGTCG
Source organism: Candidatus Rokuibacteriota bacterium (assembly GCA_016188005.1). Classification (NCBI taxonomy): domain Bacteria; phylum Candidatus Rokuibacteriota; species Candidatus Rokuibacteriota bacterium. The sequence continues at coordinate 14,179 of JACPIQ010000041.1, forward strand.
GAGCGCTCGTAGCAGCGCTTCGCGTTCTCGAAGTGCGAGAGCGCCGCTTCGTAGTACTTGCTCTTCTTCGCCTTGAGGATGCGTATGCCCAGCGCCCGGTAGACCCTGGCCGCCACGTCCGGGTGCGCCTTCGCGAGGCGCCTGGCGGCGGGCTCGGTCCGGTGATGGCTGAGCTCCTCGATCTCTGGATCGGTTGCCGCGCGCAGGCGTCTCACGAGACGCGCGACCTCCCGGGTCTCGAGCCAGAGTTCGATGAGCGACCCGAGGTCAGCGCGCTCCGCCGCGTCCATCGCCTTCGCGTGCCACGCTGCGCGCTCGGCCTTCGGCACGAAGCGCATGAGATCGCCGTAGCTGAACGTGCTCGGACCCTCGCGGAACGCGGCCCAGGCGTCCTCGAGCGCGTCGCGCTGCCGGCCGAGCTTCGTGAGCAGCTCGCGCTTCAGCGTCACGAGGTCGTGCCCGGCCATCGAGCCGTGTGGGTGCGTCTTCTCCAGCGCGAGACCGCGATCCACCCAGGCGAGCGCCTCGTCCCGCCGGCGGCGCGTCGTGAGCATGGCGGCGACCGCGAGGCAGTCCTGGGCCGAGAGCTCCGTCTGCTCGCACAGCGCGACGTAGGCCCGCACATCGCGCTGCCTGGCGTAGATCGCGCGCAGGATGTCGCCCCGGCGGCGGCGCGAGTACGCGGGGTCGCGCCGGGGCGCGCCATCGGACGCCTCCTCGACGGCATCCGTCGCCTCGAAGCGGGCCTTCACCTGTCGCTCGAAGGCGGCGAGGCCGTCCTTGCTCATCACCGTCACGGCATCGCGCTCAAGAGTGTACGCGAAGCCGTAGGGGTCGGTCTCCATGCGCCCGAGCAGCAGTCTCGCGGTCTCGTCGGCATCCGAGCTTGCCGCCTGGCGGGCCCTGATCCAGCCGCAGTAGAGGCGCACCACGAACATCGAGAAATTGCCGCCCGAGTCGTCGAGCTCCTCGGCCTTCTCGTAGCAGCCGGCGAGGAAGGTCTCGTAGAGGCCCACGGCTCGCCCGGCGGCGGTACGGACAAGCGCGTCGAGCTGACCCGCGATCTCCTCGAGGCTCGAGACGAAGTCCCAGCCTGCCCTGTACGCGATGAACCGTCCTGGCTGGAGCGCGACCTCGATCGCTGCCTCCAGCGGGTCTCGTCGTCCAGGTCTTCGCGTCGTCATCGTGCGGTCCCCAGCTCGTCTGCTGTGCGGGGACTGTGCTGCACGCCCTCGGGTCGGTAAGGAGGCCACGCGCCAGGAGCCGCGCCGTCTTGCGGGCCGCTCACAGCGGCAGTTGCTTTCTGCTGATGGCCAGCCAGAGGTTCTTCCGGCGGGCGTGGGGCCCGGCCCACCCTCGCACCACCCGCCGGTACGCCGCGGGGTCCAGCTCGAAGACCGCGGCGAGCCACTCGGCGCAGTCGTTGTAGTTCGACCCGGTGGCGTTCGCGGGGTCCGGCACCAGACTCGCCGCGTGGCGCCGCCAGAAATCGAGCACGTCCGCGAAAAGATCCGCGACTCCCAGGCGCTCGACCCACCGGCGCCGTGATGCAGTCACGGCCGGCTCGCCGGGCCATCCCGTGGACAGCAGGCGATGGAGCGTGGGCGAGGCCCGGCGCAGCGAGGAGCGGCGGTCGAGGTCCAGCGTCAGCGTTCCGAGCGCGTTCCGCGACTGCTGGAGCGCGGCCGGCGCGCGCCCCGTGTCCTCGAGCCACCGCCGCACGGCCCGGCGGAACGACGGCGCGCCATCCGCCCGCGCGCGGGCGGCGTCCACCAGCGCATGGACCCAGACCGAGCCCGGCGACTGACGCCCTCCGGCTTCTTGCTCGAGGGTCGCCTCGACGATCAGCGACCGCCAATCGGCAAGAAGCCGGTCGCGCATGCTTGCGAACCGAGGTGACGGGACCCGCCGGAACGCCTCCAGGGCAGCGTCGCCGTCCGCCCACCGCCGGCCGAGGGTGACCTGGAGTTCGAGCGCGCAGGCCAGCTCGTCCTGGCCGAGTCCCGTGGCGACCTTCCGCCAACTCTCGAGGAGACGGAACAGCCCGGCAGGCCGATCGCTCCAGTACCGCAGGACAGGATGGGAGATGAGCAGTGTCCCCCGCGGGTCCCAGGCCTCCCCGGGCTTGAGGCGCAGGAGCGCGCGCACGGCGTCCTCGATGAGGGGCCACGCCTGGTCGAACTTCTTCCCGCGAAGGCAATCCGCGACCAAGGGGAGCGCGAGCTCCCAGTCCTGCGCGATGTTCTCCCGGCTGTTCGCCTCGAAGAGGGCGGGGTCCCACCGCCCAATGGCTCGCGCTGCGGTGCGCGACGATGCCCTTCAGGACCACCTGCTGATCCGTATCGCCGAGCCCGAGGATGAACCGCGCGATCGTGTCGCCATCCAGGCTCACGATCCTGGCCGAAGCCTCCAGGGTCCGGATCGCGTCGGCCAGCTCGGAGGCGCTGCGCCCGTCCCGCCGGCGCGCCCGCCATTCCCATTCCAGGAGACAGCCGGTCACCTCGGGGCCGAGGGGGCACCCGTCGCCGGACGACGGGTCCATCCACTCGGGCAGACCCGAACCGATCTCCGCGGAGATCCTTGATGGCGGTGAGGAAGCTGAACTCGGGCTCCCGGCCCTCGTCCATCACGCGTTCCAGGATCTTCCGCATCCTGGCCGCGATGGGTTCGAGATCCTGGGCCAGGCTGGACCCGTCCAGGTACGGCTCTTCCCAGTGGTGCTCGCGGACGACGTACCGGCCATCCTCGTCCCCCGACTCCGCGACGCAGGCCTCCCACTCGTCCCAGGTCTTCCCCCACTCCTCGTGGATCTTGGCGCTTCCCGGGGACGGCTCCGCTGCCGTGCGACTCCGCTCGCGGGAGACCAGCAGCCTGCCGAGCGTTCCGCCAGTCTCCTCGCCCAGCCGGGCGACGAGGCGTTCGCGCCCCCGGTCATCCAGCGCGAGGATCGCGCACGCGAGCACGCGCTGGATCTCCTCCTCCGATAGCCCGCGGGAGAGTCGCTCCAGCAGCGCTCGCTCCTCCGCGCGGTCAGCGTCCTGGCTGTTCCGGGTCCCCCGCGCTCTGGCCGTCACGTCGGTCGCCTCCTCTCGAAGCCGTTCCCGTTGGCCGCTCAGGACGCCGGGGCCTCAACGCCCACCCGGCACTGTCCAGTGGGCGGGCGCCTTTCGCTTACACGCCGGCACGGGAGAAGTCGTTTCCGCCGGCGAACCTGGCCGCGTCGAGCATCGTACGCCAGGACGGACAACGGGCACCGACTTTCCGGATCGACGCCACCTCGATGCCTGATGGCCGGCGGGCTGCTCCGGCGACCTGCGGGGTGCCCGACATCAAGCATTCCCCGCCGGCGATCTCCAACGTAGAATCGCCGGTGAGCGATGTCCGGCGGGCGGATTCCCGAGCGGCTTGAGGTGTAGGAACCCTGGAAGCTACCCCTCCTGGCATTCATCGAGCACTTGTACTTCAAACGGTTTGCCAAGCGGCGCCCGGATGTCGTCGTCTCCATCGAGGAACGGGCTCGCAGGGAGGAGGCCAAGAAGGCGTTGAGGCGCGACATGAGGCTCGAGACGAGAAGAGGTGACGATGCCCAAGGCTGAGGCCCATCGCTGGGAGTTCGTGAGGCGCTTCCGGCGGGGCGCCTTCGGCTGGAAGTCGCAGCCGGCGATGCTGCGCGTCAGGCAAGCCGTGAGCGAGATCAAGAAGGGCGCCCGCCGCGACCCGTTCCTCGGCGCGGAGGGGGCGGTGCTCTTCCTGGAGCGTGTGTCGGCCGCGCTCGAGCACGTGGACAGCTCCTCGGGGGCCATCGGCACCGCGGTGAACCATGCCGTCGAGGAGCTCGCGGCCATCATCGCCGGCGCGCCCGCGGACGCCAGGACGCGCGGGGGCTGGCTCGAGCGCCTCTGGGAGGCCCACGCGAACGACGCGATCCCGTACATCGAGCGGCTCGGGGACTTCTGGGGCGAGATCTGCGCCTCGCGGGAGATCGCCTCGGCCTGGGCGGATCGGCTGGTCCCGGTCGTGGAGATGGCGTGGAGCCCGGACCCCGAGCGCCGGGGCTTCTTCCACGGCACGACGGCGTGCCTGAGCGCCCTTCTCCGGGCCGGGCGCCACGAGGAGATCCTCGCCCTGCTCGAGAAGGCGCCGTTCGTCTTCTGGCACGATCGGCAGTGGGGCGTGCGCGCGCTCGCGGCCCTCGGCCGGCCGGACGAGGCTATCCGCTACGCCGAGGCGTCGCGCGAACTCAACGACAGCCCCGTCGGCATCGCGCGCGCATGCGAGGAGATCCTGCTCGCCTCCGGTCGCGCCGAGGAGGCGTACCAGCGTTATGCCCTCGAGGCAACCCGCGGCACCTCGTATCTCGCGACCTACCATGCGCTCGCCAGGAAGTACCCACAGAAGGGGCCCGAGCAGTTGCTCGGGGATCTCGTCGAGAGCACGCCTGGCGACGAGGGGAAGTGGTTCGCCACGGCGAAGGAGGTGGGGCTCTTCGACCAGGCGATCCAACTCGCGAATCGAACGCCCTGCGATCCGAAGACGCTGACGCGCGCCGCGCGGGACTTCGCGGAGGCGCGCCCGGAGTTCGCCATGGAGGCGGGTCTGGCCGCGCTCCGCTGGCTCGTGGAGGGGTACGGCTACGAGATCACGGGCCTCGACGTCTGGGCCGCGTACACGAACACGGTGAAGGCGGCCGAGAAGGCCGGACGGGCCGGAGAGGTGCGGGGCCGGATCAGGACGCTGGTCGCGAGCGAAACGTACGGCGACAGGTTCGTTACCCGGATCCTCGGCCGGGACCTGGGTTTCTGAGGGCGTCGCGGTAGAGTGCGGCTGGGCGGCTAGGCATCCGGACGCGCGAGCGGGTGCACGATGTCGTCCGGGATCTGCTTGCGGTCGCTGTACTGCTGGATCTCGGCCTGGTGGTCCGCGTCGTAGCTCAGGGCGTTGAACACCTGGGCCAGGGTGAGATGCGAGAGGTGGGTGGGAATCTCCTCGGGGGCCACGCCGAGGCGCCAGAGCTCCACGACGGCGCGCACCGGGACGCGCGTGCCCACGATGATGGGTTGGCCGCCGAGAATCTCATCGGCGCGGACGATGTAGCGGCGCTCGGGTCTTGCCGTCATGGCGCTGAGGTCTCGCCTCCCGGTGGGCGGGGCATCACGGCCCCGGGGCCCTCCGGTAGCGTCTCACGCGAGGCCGCCCGGGGCCAGTCTCTCGTGCCGGGATCTTAAGGAGCTCCTCGTCCTGCTGAGCGGACCGCCGCCCGCCGGCGGGGCCGTCGCCGTGCAGGGTGAGGCGCCCGGCTCGGCCCCGGCTGCCCGGCCCTACCCGGTGAGCCGCAAGATCTCCTGGATCGTCATGAACGCGTCGAGACGGAGACACTCGAACTCGCTCTCGGCGGCGGGCGAGAAGAAGCGCGCCACCCAGGTCGGACCCTCGGCGTCCTGCGCCCGGAACTTCTCCGCGATGGCGGCGAGCCCGCGCCGCACGGGGGCCTCGTCGCGGGCCGGCCGCAGGCGCTCGGCGACGGCGCGGGGCCCGCCCGTGTGATGGGCGCACAGCATGTAGATGTCGTAGGCGTCTTTCTCCGCGTAGCGCTCGCCGATGGCGAACCCTTTGAGACCTTCCCCCTTGGAGGCAGGGTGAGGGAGATGGCCCAGGGGCCCTGGGCCGAGCCCGGCTCGGGGCGGAGGCGGGCGCCAGGGACCAGCTCGCCGAGGGCGCGGAGCACCCCGACGCGGATCGAGCGGTCGGGCGTGACTTTTACTGAAGATGCCATTTTTACCGTACGGGTAAAATACGCCTGTCGCCGCGCCCTGGTCAACTATCAGGAGGGGGATACGCGCCGGACGGCCTCGCAGGGCCGGTTCGGCTTCTCAAGGTGACTGCCGGGCACCCTGCTCCAGGGCCGCCGGGACGTCGGCAACCCGCTTGGTGATCGCGTAGGCCCACGGGCCGTAGCTGCCATCGGCATTCACCGCAGCCACCCAGCGTCTCGCGGCGGCCACCTTGACCTCTTCGAGGGGGTCGTAGCCCTTGATCTCGAGCACGAGGTGCCTGGGCGGATCCGTCCGCAGGCGGACGACGAAGTCCGGGACGTAGTCGTGAGTCTGCCCGTTGTGCAGGTAGGGCATGGCGAACCCGAGGCCGGCGTTCTTCGCGAAGGCCTCAACCAGCGGATGGGTGTCGAGGATGTACGCGGCCGACTGCTCCCACTTTGCCGTGTCCGCCACCACGTAGTTGACATGGCTTCTCGTCACCTCGCGCACGTCGCGGCTCGTCCAGAAGTCCACTTCCGCGGTCGAACCCTGGCCCCTCCGGCTCTCGTAGCGTGGGAGCTCGGGCGCCTCGCCACCTGACGTGTCCGGCTTGATGGCGCCCACGAGGGCCTCGATCACCCATCCGTAGTACGGCGACAGGGCCACGTCGAGCAGGTTCGCCGGCGGAAGCGGGTGGACGCGTTCGGCGAGGAACCGCTCGACGATCCGCGCGAGCTGGGGAAACAGCACGTGGGCGGGCGCCTCGCACCCCGGGTGGCCCACGTAATCGCGCGTGAGATCGGCCGCCATGTCAAAGACGATCTGCTGCATCCGGTAGCCGGCCCGATACGGGTTCAGGTCCACGCGCTCGAGCTTGCCGGGTCCGGTGAGGGAGGGACGCCCCCTGTTGTTGGGCAGCGCCGCCTTCACCTCCACCTCGGGCGGGATCCTCGTGGGGTCGAGCGTGACGGACGGCACGGCGGCCCAGTCGAGTGCCACGCGATTGCGGATGGCCTGTCGATACCCCTCCACGCGAGGAAAGCGGATCTCCAGAGCGGACCGGGCTGGAACGGCGTGTACGTGATGACGCTTGGGCACCGGCGGCCGGGCGGCGCCCTTGTTCTCCTTGAACGGGATGACCTGGAACGGCACGCCGAAGACCTTCGCGACCTCCTCCTCGAGGCGGCCGTTCTCGCCCACCTCGTAGCTGGAGCGCCGGAGCCCGCGGCCCACCACCTGCTCGCACAGGAGCTGGGACATGAACGGGCGCAGCCCGACGATGTGTGTGACGGTGCTGCAATCCCAGCCCTCGGTGAGCATGCCCACGCTCACGATGCAGCGGACATCGCGGCCTGGGGGGTGTAACGGCCTTCCGAGCTTGCGGGCCAGCTCCTCGAAGCCCGCGGGGTGGATCGCCCGGCCCTGCCGGTCGACCGGCCAGGCAACCTTGCCGACCGTGTCGAGAGTCAGACGCATCCAGGCGGACTCGTCGCTCTTGGCCTGATCGCTATCGGTCTCGTGCACCACCTTCGAGTCCACCCGGATCGTGTTCTCGCGCCCCGGCGCGTTGCGGAAGCCGGCGATGTTCGCCGGGGGGATACCGGCCGGCGGCCGGTCGAGGGCCAGCCACTCGTACACGACCTTCGCGATGGCCGTGTTGCGGCACACGAGGATGAAGACGGGCGGCCGTGGATCGTCCTGTCGCCACGCCCATTCGGCGCGCAGCTCCTCCCATAGCCCGGCCAGCATGGCGACGGGCGTGGCCGCCCACTTCACCACGGCCTCCGGCTTGGGGTTGCCGCGGGAGCCGCCGCGCTCGCCCGCCGTGAGCCGCGGCATGATCCAGCGCCAGATGTTGAAGTAGCCGGGGATCTCGGCGCCCGTCGTGTCCCGCACGGCGAGCTGCGGGATCTTCACCAGCCCGGACTCGATGGCGTCGGTGAGGCCGAAGTCGCTCACCACCCAGGGGAAGATGCGGTTGGTGTCCGGGCCCATGCGGCCGAGGTAGTACGGCGTGGCCGACAGGTCCACGCAGAAGTTGATGCCGCGCAGCTTGTGGATGCGGTCCAGGCCGTCGACCCAGACCGTCGCCTCGCGGTAGAACTCGTCCTCGTCCTCGGCCTCGCCGAAGAGACCGTCAGTCTCGCCATTCGGCTCCTCGCGGCGGATGCGGTAGGCGTGGTGCGCCTCGTCGTTGAAGACGAGGATGTTCTGCTTCCCGCCAACCTCCCGGCCGATCACGCGATTGACGAGAGCCGTGTCGCTCTCCACGTAGCGGACCGCCTCCACCCGGACCCTTCTGAGGTTGCCCTGGCGGTCGCGGTTCTCCTCGAGGACCGCCAGGAGGCCGGCCGCGAGCTGGCGGTCCAGCTCCTCGGGCGTGAGGTAGCGGCGATTGCGGGCTGTGGTGGTCTTCGGCCCGATTGTGATCGTCTCTTGCGTCCGGACCGCGACGCCGGCCCGCGCCACCTTGGCGCTCACCCCTCCCGGGGTCATGGCCTGAGGCTCGAAGACGTGCCAGTTGGTCATGAGCACCCGCCCCTGGGTGAGGTCGGCCATCAAGTGGGGCGGCACCAGGTCCCGGGTCCGGTAGAGGCTGGCGTCGCCTCCCTGGGGGTCCAGCTCGCCGAGGCGGCTGCGGATCGTGACGTTCGGGCAGATGACCAGGACCACGTCGGAGAAGCGGGCGTCGCTCCGGTTATTGACCTTGTTGAGGATGCTCCAGGCCGCGAGCATGGCCATGACGGTGGTCTTTCCGCTGCCGGTGGCCATCTTGCAGGCGAACCGACGGAATGCGGTGTGGCCGGCCGCCCGCCGCTCCTCGCTCGGCTCGTCGAGAGGGATGTCGATGCCCTGGCGGAAGTCGGCCCGCGCCTCGGTGAGGAAGATGATGGTCTCCGCGGCCTCGCGCTGGGCGAAGAAGAGCCGGTGCTGGCGGCCCTCGCGCGTCCAGTACTCCAGCAGCTCGCCCGTGGTGCGCGTGACGCCGGGCCGGCCCGCCGCCTGCCACTCCTTGAGCCGCTGGCGGACGCGGCTGACCAGCTTCAGCTCGATGAGAGTGCCGAGTCCGTCGGCCTCGCCTTCGCTGACGGGGCCGGGCGGCCGGTAGTAGTACATGGCGGGTCGTCGCCCGGGCTCCAGGCGCGGAGGCTCGCCCTCCACGATGCGCCAGTGCTCGCCGGGCTCGTCGTACGGGCCGCTGAGGATGGGTTCTGGGACCTCGAATTCGCTCACAGCCCGAACGCCCTCATGATGCCGTCGAGCTTCTCGGTCACCTCCGGGTGGATCTCCTCCGGCCGCATGAACGCGGCGATCTCGTGATACCTCGTGTAGGGCAGCCCGGGTAGGCCAGCCGCCGCCAGGGCGGGGGGCAGTAGCTCGGAGCGCGCCTTCGTGGCGTTCAGGAATGCATGGTCGCCCAACGGATCACGGAGGACTGCGGGCGGGAAGTTCTCCCGGAGGTATCGCCGCAGGTCCGCGACGTGGGGGGCGGCGGCTGCCGGGCCGACAGTGTGCTCGACGAAGCGAACAAGCGCCTCGGGATGCACGAGGTAGCTCTCGATCTCGTAGCGTCGCCATCGGAGGCGCTGGAATCCGCGCCCGGTGATCTCGGTCGGCTGGATCTCGGGGCGGGCGTCTCCATCCACGAGCTCAATGGCGGGGAGGTTCTCGCGGACCAGCCGCAGTGCCTCGTAGTGCTGCGGGGCGCGGATGCCCGGGGAGCCCGTGCGTGTCTCCGCGACCGTGGGCCTCCAGAAGAACGTCCGAGAGCCGAAGAGGTCGTAGGCGGGATGCCCGAGAACCCGCGCCCACTCGCGCAGGATATCGCGGTCGGTGTAGTTCTCGAGATAGAGCACGCCCGGCGCGGTCAGGGCCAGCATCATGTCCGTCTGCGACAGGACCTTCAGCGAGAGGATCACCCGCGCCTGCTCTTCCGTCGTCGCCAGCATGCGCGGCCCGTCGAAGAGGACGCAGAGCTCCCGGGGCTCCGCCCCGTTGATGATGACCTCCGAATGCGTGGCGATGATCAGCTGCGAACGCGCCTGGGCGGCGACGGCGCGGAGCTCGCCGCAGATGGCATCCTGCAGGATCACGTGGAGATGAGCGTCCGGCTCGTCCAGCAACAGGACGGCGCCGGGGCGCGTCTGGAGAAAGGCCAGGAGCATCAGCACCTGCTGGAACCCGCTCCCCGCGCTGGCGATATCGAGCGCGGGGCCGCCCGGCCGCTCTCGGTACTCCGCCAGGATGTGCGGCCCCGCGGCGTCGGGGGGCGTTAGCTCGAAGCCGAACAGCCGGCGGATCGAGGCTTGCAGACCCGTCCAGGCGCGCTCCGAGGCGGCGGCCTCCACGAGCAAGTTCCGGAGCACGTCCCCGGGCTTGGCCTGCCCGAGGAGCTGATCGACCTTCGGGCGCTGGTAGAGCGGTTCCTCGGTGCCGAGGCCGCTCATGGCGGGGACGAAGACCGTCGTCAGGTGGGCGGCCCTCACGACCTCGGGGCTCGCGGCGGGGAGCGGCCGGACGTAGATCTGCTCGGTGCTGTCGGCAATCAGCTCCATGGCGACCGTCCAGCCGTCGAGGGCGCTCTGGATCTCGATCTCGAGACTTCCCCGGTAGTCCCGCTCCCTCCACAGGAGGTCGAAGGAGCGCAGGGGAACCGCGGAGAAGGCCTGGCGCGCGATGGGGGCCCTGGTGTAATAGCCCCCGTGGCGCTGGTAGTCGTTGAGCTGCTTCCATCGCTCGAGGGCCAGCGACCAGGCCGCGATGGCCTGGAGCACGGTAGTCTTCCCCGTGTTGTTCGGGCCGGCCAGCACCACGTGCCCGGGCAGGACGAACTCGACGTCGCCGAACCGCTTGAAGCGGCGCAGACCGACGCGGTGGATCACGCCCCGGCGTCCGTCAGGCGCTTCACGACGAGCAGCTCGTTGCCCCGGTCGTCGATGACCTTGACCGCCACCTGCCCGTGCTCGCCCGCCTCGAAGGGCGCGCTCACAGTGCCGGCAAGATGCTCCCACACCGCGTCGTCGTACTCGCCGCGGAGCGCGCGCCGGAGGTCATCCCAGGCCCCGGTGCGTGGGAAGAAGGCCTGGCAGACGTGGAAGCAGAGGCCGTTGTAGTCGGTGTCGAGGAACCAGGCGGGCACGTCGGCCGCGTCCATGTGCTTGGCGCTCATCGTCGCCGGATCGAAGAGATTGAGCTTTGTCAGCTTGACCTCGTACCGCTTGTCCCGTAGCCGCCGAAGCTCCACGTCGGGCAGGCCGCACACGCTGAAGATCTGGCTCGACCGCATGTTCTTGAGGAGGTCGCCCATCACGAGATCGGGCGTGGCCTGCACGTAGCTGGCCGGCGGCAGCCCCATCTCGGCTGATCGTTCGATGAGCAGGCGCGCGTCCGGCTGGATGGCAAAGCCGATAGCGTAGAGGTGCATATAGCCCTTGAAGCTAGCTTCCTTCAGCGCCTCGTGTACAGCAAGCTGGGTGAGGCCACCATTCTCGGGCCCGAAGATCAGGGCCACGGGCCGCTCGTCGCCGTTGGCGACCACCGCCTCCGCTGACAGCGACAACGTCTTGGCCGGGGGGCGGACGTTCCGGAGGGTTACCGTCTTGCCGCCACCCACGTGGAGCACGGGCGACTTGCGGAGCACCTCCAGCATTCGGTCGACGAACGAGCCGTGCGCCTCCGCGTCGGCCGCTCCAGAGTCCGGCACCCCGTCCCCCTCCCAGTCCACAGGGGTCGGGATGGTCGCCTCGACGGTGAACGGCCCCGTCACCCGAACAATGCCGCCGTCCACCTCCGGCCGGTCGACGAGCACCTCCTCGTCGGGCGGCTCGTTGTTGGCGATGCTCTTTAGGGTCACGTGCGGGACGACGCCGCCAACCTCCTCGCCCTTCCGGTTCTGCTTGCGGGCGTAGACGAATCCGCCCACGGGCCCCCGCGCGTGGTCCTTCAGCTGGTAGTAGGGGAAGGTCGCCGTGAGCAGCCGCTGACGGGCGAGGGTCAGCGGCACCCGGCTCGTGTCGACCGTGATCCACCGCCTGCCCCACTGTTCGGCGACGTAAGCCGTCGTGCCGCTGCCACAGGTAGGATCAAGCACGAGGTCACCGGGATCAGTTGCCATCAGGACGCAGCGCCGAACAACTTCTTCGCTCGTCTGGACGACGTAGACCTGATCACGCGCGCCTGCAGTGTCCTCCCAGGTGCTTGTCAGCTTCCGAAGGCGATAGTCGTCCAAGTAAAGCACGTAGCGGAGGTAATTGCCCTCAGCCTCGATCCTATTGGCGTCGACAAGGGTCCGCATTGCCTCAGGGCTTGACGGGTAGCACTGGCCGGGAGGTGGCCACCATTCCTTTCCTCTCCAGAGGACAGGAAAGACGCCAGACCGGCTGAAAGTCGGAGGCCACATCGACACAAGGCGGAAGATTCGCGCGCCGTTGGGCAGAAAGGCATGGGAGTTCATCTGCTCTTTCGTCATGGGATGGCGGCTTCCGTCTGAAAGCTCATACCACTTCCAATGGAAATCCCCTTCAACGGATTGTTCCTTGTAGAGCTGTCGATAACGAGAGGGCAGCCGGCTGACATCTCGGCCGTACCAGAGCAGGAAATCCCCCATCGACTCGAGAAAAATAGATCCAAGCGGCATCGTCTTCTTCCGGAAGAAGATCGTGCTGAGGAAGTTGTCTGCCCCGAACACCTCGTCCATCAGCTCCCGCACGTGGTGCAGGTTCTCGTCGCTGATCTGGACGAAGATGCTGCCCGTGGGGGCCAGCAGCTCGCGGCAGAGGAGCAGGCGGTCCCGCATGTAGGTCAGGTACGAGTGCAGGCCCAGCTCCCAGGTGTCCCGGTAGGCCTTGACCATCTCGGGCTCGCGCGTCATGTCGGCGTCGTCGTTGTGGCTCACGTCGCGGCGGCGGACGAAGGGCTGGAAGTTGGAGCCGAACTTCACGCCATAGGGCGGGTCCATGTAGATCATCTGGACCTGGCCGCCGAGCCCCTCGTAGTGGAGGAGGGAGTTCATGACGACCAGCGAGTCGCCGAGGACGAGCCGGTTCACCCACTTGTCTGGGTACTCGTAGGCGCGGAGGGTCTGGTCCGTGATAGGGTGCTGTGGGTCGCCGAAGAGCTCGAACAGGGTCTGCTGCTTGTCCCGGCGGTGGCTGGTGAGCGTCTCGACGATGGCCTTGGTCGATAGACGCTCGTGGATGAAGAGCGGCAGCGTGGGCACGTCGAAGGACAGGCGCTCGGCCTTGCCCGCCCAGTCGAGGAAGGGCTTGCCCAGGCGGCGGAGGTGCTCGACGGCCTCGTGAAGCGAGCCGACGGAGAGGAGCACGGTGCCGTCGGCCGCCTTGAGCTCGCGCGGCCGGTCGAAGGCATGGGGCGGCGGGAGGGCAGCGGCTTCCTGGATGAGCCGCAGGAGCCACTCGCCGACCTCCCGGGCAGGGTTCTGTCCGTCCCAGTTCAGCGCGGGGGCGAGCGAGGAGTCGTAGCGGTAGGTCGCCGGCGGTTTCTTCTTCCTGAACTGGGGCTGCGTCCCGATCTCGGGACGCATGGGGCTGGTGGCCTCGTAGTGGCGGTAGTTCTCCGCGACCCGGCCGGGGTTTTCCCCGCCGGCCCCGTCGCGCCGCGCGCGCCTCACCGCCATGGAACGCCCTTTCCCGGCGCTACCCCTGCGGCTCCCCGGCTTGGCTCCGCGACGCCTGTTCCTCACCCGGCCCTCCTCGCCAGCCCGGCGGCTGGCTCCGGCCCGAGTCTACCAGCAGGTGTGACAGGCGGGGTCATGGATCTCCGGGGCGGGATCGAGACTGGCCCCAGCCCGCGATCTCTCCAGGAGGATCCGGGGGCGGGGCCCTGGTCCCCTATGGGCCCGGCCCTCCATGGGTTGCAGCGAGGTGCCGGACTGGGACCGGCCAGCAGGGGCAGCGCTCAGCCAGCCCCAGTGTTTACTCCCAGGGCATCGCGTACCACGAGGTGAATTCCTGGATCGAGCTGTCGAGGATGCTGTACTCGTCGCCTCGTGCATTCACGCGCCTCCCGGCCACCTTCGCGTCGCGAAAAAGGCCGGCGATTAGATCGCCAATCTGATCCGCCGCCTGCTCCGGATCGGCTTCCTCCGCTGCCCCGATGAGTGAAGCAGCCGCTGAGCATTCCGGCGCGTCCTCGCCAAACCTTGCCACCGCGACGTCCACTGCATGCCGAAGCATGCCGGCCACGAGGATCGAGAGGCGGTGCGTCCGCCCATCCGGAACAAGCGAGCCCAACATCTCCAGCCACACCGAGTACGTCTGCGCGCCCACGACGGACCTGAGCGTACGTTCGGGCCGAGATCGTGGCTGGGATCTGGGCCTGGCGGCGGCTGCCCTTGGCTGCGTCGCGGGCTGGCGTGTCCTGGAAGCCATCTGTGCCCTCACTCCGGGCATGGCCGGCTACTTCGGGCCAGTCCTCCTGGAAGTGCGACGAGCGCCACGGCGTCGGCTCTGCACGGTCTTCCCGAATGCCAGGTTCCAGCGCTTGCCTGGATGGTCGAACTTCACCGTCTTCGGATTGAACCGCTCCGGATCGAACCGGCCGCCGAGCCACTGCAGGGTGCGCTCGTACTCCTCGTGCGTGGGGTCGCGCATCACCGCCATGAGATCCTCGTACCCACCGACGCCCCCGCAGTCCTCGGGCGGGCACGCCCGCTCGCCGGCGAGGCAGCGCGGATAGCGGACGCCTTTCTGGCGCGGCAGGATCGCCTCGAGAGTGACCTCGTGCTCCCAGCCGTCTCCGAAGTCGTACTCGTACTTTGCCGCGGCACCCGGGCGGGAGAAGTAGCGGGCGATGGGGAGATCCCATCCCGGAAGGATGGGCTCGTCGCCCTCGAAGGCGTCCTCGTCCGGGATGCCGATCTGCACGATGTCGGAGGTGCCCGGCCTGCTCACACGAAAGAGGTGCAGGTGGTAATCGAGCCAGCCCATCGAATCCTGGATGGCGACATGCAGGCCCCAGAAGCTGTAGCTCCCCGGCACCTGGATGGTCCTCCAGATCGGCGGCGCGACTTCGAGGAGAACGATCCTGAACTGGTAGACCTCACTCCCGGCTTGCACGCGCTCTTCCCGGCCGCTGGTCGCCGGGCCCAATGCTCCGGCGCCTCGCCGGGCCCCTTGGCCTGTCCCCCGGCCGCTGTCGCGGACTCCGCGCTGCCGCGGTCGACCACGTTCCGGCCGTGGCGCAGCCCCGCCCGGTGGCCGCGGCGCCTTCGACGTTGACACAGGCCGAACCCCGCGCTCCCGTCTTGCCACGAAGGTCGACTCATCTCCCTGGTGGATGAAGAGCTTCCCGCGCATCGTGTCGCCATCGATGCGCGCCCAGGCCCGGCCACCGGCTGCATCCATCTCGTCGAAGCCGGACCACGAGAGCTCCACGACGGACGCGCCCTCGCGCTGCTCGACCCGGTAGTCGATCGATGCGCCGATCGCGATCAGTTGCATCTCCCCCAGGCCGTTGCCGTCGAAGCTGATGTACGCTGGCACGACGAGGTCGAGTGCCTCCTGATCCCACAGCTCCGTCTCCACGATTCTCCACCGGCCCTCGATCAACGATTCACGTCTTGCCATCGCACTCTGCCCATACTGGAGTTGCTGATGAGATGCGTGGGCCAGTCCGACCCCCGACTGGTCACGTCAACGGGAATAGAGCAGTCTCCCCTCGCGGCCGACCGTGGACGGTAGCGACGCGCGCAGATGCAGCCGCCCGGTGAACGCCGCGTGGGTCCAGACGAGGACGTCGCCGGCCGCCGGGAGCCCCCAGAGAGCCTCATAGGCCCGCGCGCTTCGCTGCAGGGCAGGGGGACGTCGCCTGGAACGACCACGAGCAGATCGTGATCGTTCTCCGGCCCGGCTGTGCCTCGCGCGCGCGAGCCGAAGAGATAGATGCGTTCGGGTCGGTAGGTCTCGACGAGGCGGCGCGTGATCTCGACGGGCGTCGGGTCCTCGACCGGTACGGTGAACTGGCTTCCGGGCTGCGCGCGATCGGTCGTCATCGCGGGCTCATTCTAGCAGCCTTGGCCCGCACGGATCCGGTGCCGAAATAGTGCCACTTGCCGGTGTCATTCGGTGCCTACAGCAATCGCTCTGCCAACTTTGCCATTGGCGGATAAGCGCGCGTCAGAGTTGCTCAATGTCACTCTCGCTCGCTCCGCATCGGAATGGCCCGGCCTCACTCTCAAGGCTGAAACACGGGTTCGAATCCCGTTGGGGCCACCAGTCGGATTTCGTTGATGTTTTATGGCTGCATGTTCGAGTCGCGTCGCCGACGGGATTCAAACACGGAGCCGCTGTCCTCGGTCTTATCCTCGCTATCGGCTCAAGACGTCGAGCGCCTTCGCCTCGTAGAACTCCACGGCCAGCTTGAGCGCGGCCGGCCGGATCTGCGCGTAGAGCTGCGTGGTCTCGATGCGCGTGTGCCCCAGCAGGCCGCGCACCTGCTCGAGATCGCCGTGCTGCTCGTAGACCTCCATCGCCACGCCGTGGCGGAGGTCGTGGGGCTTCAACATCGGGTAGCCGATGAGGCGTCCGTAGGTCTTGCAAAGTCGCCAAATGTTCTTGCCTTCCATCGGGCGGCGCACGGTGCCCTGGCGCCGCTGGCCGAAGGTCGACCAGAAGAGCGGCGCGTCGGGGGTGATGTCGTCACTTTCGGTCGGTAGGTACTCCGAGACGTAACGGTCGAGGTACTGCATCACGACGCTGGGGAGCGGGATGTCGCGGGTCTTACCACCCTTCACGAGCACGTTGCGGAGGCCCCACTGCGGATCCAAGTTGCAGACTTTGAGCGTGGCCACCGACTCCCGCCGCATGCCCGAGTAGCGAAGGATCAGGAAGATCGCCAGGTCGCGCGGACGCTGGCGCTGCTGGGCAGCCTTGACGAGCGCGTCCATGATCGCCGCGCCCGGGACCTGGCGCGGCGCCTCGCGGCGATGCGGCGGCCGGTCGAGGCGGGCCACCGGATTGGCATCGAGGTGACCGCGCTTCACCAGGAATGCGCACAAGCTCGAGAGCGTGGACTGACGCACGCGTATGGTGCCAAGGGCCAGGTCCGCGGCCGCCATGCTATCCATCGACGCCTGAATGGTGGCCGCGTCGAGATCGCCGACGCATGCCGGCCGGCCACGGCGACCAGCGACGAACGCGAGGTACTGAGCGGGATTCCATCGGTAGGTCTTCACGCCTCCTTCCGCCTTGCCGCGCTGTTTGCGTTGGAAAAAGCAGAACTGCTCCACCAAGTCGATGAGCGGTTGGGCCATGCTCCCGGTCCTCCGGCCCGAGCCACGGCCACGTTTTCGCCGGGGGCCAGTCTCGGGTGGGACCAGCCAGCCGTCAAGAGCTGTCTTGGTCGGGGCTGGCCGAGCGAGGGCCTCGGGGTTCGGAGCAGGGAGCTCCAGCTGGGCCCAAAGGCCTGGGACTGATCGGTGGCTGTGAGGAATCCGGCGAGATGGCATGGTGAGTGCCTGATTCGTCTTGGGGCAAGGAACTTGCCGGAAGTAGATACCCCCTTCCCCCACCGGCCGTGACAGCCGCTGGTGCGAACGATCTCGCCGACGCCATGCGCCGCCTCGGCGAGCCGATCGAGGCCACGGCCGACGTGACGCCGGGCGATGCGGGTCAGCGATTCTCGATGCATGCCTTCGGCGCCGTGTTCGTGGAAGTCGCAGTCGATCCGGATCTCGGCGAGACGCGCGTGCGCCGTATCGTCGGCGCGTACGGCGCGGGCCGCATCGTGGATCCGAAGATGGCGCGCAGCCGGTGCGTAGGCGGCATGATCGGGGGCATCGGCATGGCGCTCATGGAGCATTCGGTCGTCGACTCGAACAACGGCCGAGTGCCGAACGCCAACCTCTGCGAATATGCCGTGCCGCTCTACGCCGACACACCGCGCGCCATGGACGTGATCTTCGTGGAGGAGCACGACCCTCACGTGAACCCGCTTGGCGTGAAAGGCATCGGCGAGATCGCGATGGTCGGCGTCCCGCCGGCGATCGTGAACGCCGTCTTCCACGCGACGGGCAGGCGCATCCGCGACCTGCCGATCACGCCGGACAAGCTGCTCTGAGGAGCGAGCAAGGACATGGGCCGGACAGCGGCGAGTTCGTCAAATTCCCCGAGAACTATGTCACGGCCGGTGGGGGAAAAGTAGATGTAGTCGGTAGGGGAAGTAGCGTCAGCGCTTCATCGCGCATCTTCTTCAAGGAGTGCCCTGGAGACGGGACGTGTCCTGCCGCTGGTGATCATCGAGCGGCGGTGTACGACG
>JACPIQ010000042.1 GCA_016188005.1 Candidatus Rokuibacteriota bacterium
GAGAACGAGCGGAGCGTCGTCAATGCCCAGATCGTGGCGACGCAGGCCGGCGTGCGCACGAGCTTCGCGACGAACTCGGAGGGGCTCGTCTTCGCGTACCAGCCGCTCTTCTGGGCCGCGTACGGGCGCGTGCCGATCGTGGTCCACGTCGCCCACCGGGCCATGGAGCCGCCGACGGTGATCGTCACGGACGACCATGACACCATCATCTTCCGGGACGCGCACTGGCTGCAGTTCTACTGCGAGAACGCGCAGGACGTGTTCGACACCACGCTGCAGGCGTACCGCGTCGCGGAGGACCACGAGGTGCTCTTGCCCGCGTTTGTCACCTACGCCGGCTGGGAGGTGTCCCACGCGAGCTTCCCGCTCACGGTGCCGACCCAGGCCCAGGTGGATGCCTTCCTGCCGCGCTACACGCTGCCGCCGGGCCTCGACGTGCTCGAGACCAATCTGCGCGAGCTCTACGGCCGCCGGCGGACGACCTCGGCCGGGTGGTCGGCCGAATACATGGAGCTTCGCGCCAACGTCGACCGGGCCCTCAACGTGACGGCCAGGGAGAAGATCCGCGCCGCGCACCGGGAGTTCGTCCAGGTGTTCGGGCGCGGGTATGGCGGCCTGGCCGAGGGCTACCAGACCGAGGATGCCGAGGTGGTGCTGGCGGTCATGGGCAACGTGGCCACGGTGGCGCGGGACACGATCGACGCGCTGCGCGCCGACGGCCGGCGGGTCGGGATGCTCAAGCTCCGCACGCTCCGCCCGTTCCCCCTGGAAGAGGTACGCGCGGCGTGCGTCGGCGCCAAGGTGGTGCTGGCGCTGGATCGCAACCCCGTCTACCTCATGTACCACGAGCTCCGGTCGGCGCTGTACGGGCAGCCCGGGGCCCCGCTCGTCCTGGGCCGGGTGATCGCGCTTGGGGGCAGGAACTTCACGAGTCACGACATGCGCGAGCTGGCCCTGGAGGGGCTCGAGGCGGCCCGGACGGGACGTGGCGAGGAGCTGGCCTGGCGCTTCCGTGTCGCCAAGGGCGAGAAGGAGTGAGGGCATGTCCATGAAAATGGTGCTCGAGACCGCTGACCAACGCGCGTACCGCAACATCGACGCCGGGCAGTGCCCCGGGTGCCCGTCGAACCTCGCCGCCAAGCTCGTGATGCAGATCGTGTTCCAGGTCGCTGACCGGGAGGGCACGGAGCCCATCATGTTCGGCCAGGGCTGCGGCATCGGTCGCGACATCCTCCAGCGGAGCGGCATCGGCACCCACGACAGCGCCTGCGTGGGGCTCCGGCTGGCCATGGAGATGCGGGGGATCGACCGGCCCGTGGTCGTCATCGATGGCGACGGGCAGCTCGACATGGGATTCGATGACTTCACGGGCGCCTTCCAGCTGGGCTATCCCTACCTGCACATCATCTGCGACAACCAGGCCTATGCCTCCAGCGGCAGCCACGCGACGGGCATGACCGACCTGCTCGCCCGGGTCAGCACCCGGCCGAGCGGGCGTGTGAGCAAGCCCGACGGCCGCAGCGTGGTGCGCAAGCAGCCCGCGATGATGATCAAATTCAGCGGGGCCCGCTACACCGCCACCGCGTCGACGTCGCACCTGCCCGATTTCATCAAGAAGATCGAGCGCGGGCTGCGCGAGATGCCCGCCTTCATCCAGCTCTTCACTCCGTGCAACGTGAACTGGGGGTACGACGACGACCAGTCGGCCCACATCACGCGACTCGGCGTCACCTCCGGCATCTGGCCGCTCTGGGAATGGGGCGACGACGGCTTTCGCCGCACGATTCCCTTTGCCCGCGACGGCTTCGGAGACAACCTGGGTGAATACCTGCGTGGCCAGCGCCGCTACGGGCACCTCAAGGACGGCGGCACGGGCGAGGTCGAGCAGTACGTCCTCGAGCTCAACGACCTGGTGGACAGGCTCGAGCGAGGCTTCGGCGGCCCGAAGTAGTCTGGCCGTGGGCCCGCCCCGAACGGCCCGTGCGCTCTACCTCATGAGTGGCGGCTGGTGTTCCGTTGAGCGGAGTGTCCTGAACGCAGGCGTCGGCATCGCGGGAGAGCGCGTTCTCACCCCGATTCCCATGGCCGTGGTGGACACCCGTGACGGGTGGCTCCTGTTCGACACGGGGATGAACTGCGAAGGCCTCCATGATCCCGAGGGCACGTGGGGCGAGCGGGCGAAGACGATCCAGCCCAGGCTGGTGCCCGAGGACGACGTCCGTCATCGGCTCGGCGAGGTGGGCGTGAACCCCGAGGAGATCCGTGTGGTCGTGAACTCGCACCTCCACTGGGATCACTGCGGGGGCAACCGCCTGTTCCGCCACTGCCCGATCGTGGCGCAGCGCGCCGAGATGGCCTTCGCGCGCGAACCGTCGGGGTGCGTCGGCGGCGGGTACATGGCGAACCATTTCGACCTGCCGCTCACGTACGACTTGATCGAGGGGAACCAGGAGATCGCGCCCGGCGTGCGCACCATGACGACTCGCGGCCACACGCCCGGGCACCAGTCACTGCTGGTCGACCTCGAGAGCGGCCGCCGCGTGGCCTTGTGTGCCGACGCCGCCTACACGTACGCCACCCTCGAGCACCGCCTGCTGTCGGACAACGTCTGGAACGGCGACGAGACTGCCAGCAGTCTCGAGCGCCTCCGGCGCCTCGATGCCGAGGGCGTGATGCTCGTCCCGGGACACGAGCCCGCGCTGTGGGCGCGGCTGGGTGCACCCCCGGTGCGGCTGACCTGATGAGCCGCGACGTGCCCGACGAAGAGGTCGGGCGGCCAGGAGCTGACACATGAAGGTTACGACCATCGCAGCCGGCATCGTCGAGATTCCCCTCCGCAACACGTTCACCACGGCCCATGGCTCGCTGGCCGTCCAACGGAGCGTGATCGCGCGCGTGGACACCGACGAGGGCCTGGTGGGATGGGGGAACGTCGACCCCGCCCCGGGCTATTCGGAGATGACCGTCGACCAGGTGCTCACCAGCGTGGACGATGCCCTCGCGCCGGCGATCGTCGGCCTCGACCCGCTGAACGTGACTGCGGCGCTCGAGCGGCTCGAGGGCCAGCGGCCCCACGACAAGGAGGCCCACGCGCTCCTGGAGATGGCGCTCCTGGACATCAAGGGGAAGGCGCTCGGGGTGCCGGTCTGGTCGCTGCTGGGCGGGCAGGTGCGGGAGCGCGTGGCGCTGAACGCGTGGATCGGGGCCGTGCCGGCGGCTCAGGCGGCCAGCGAAGCG
Organism: Candidatus Rokuibacteriota bacterium; assembly: GCA_016188005.1. Taxonomy (NCBI): domain Bacteria; phylum Candidatus Rokuibacteriota; species Candidatus Rokuibacteriota bacterium. Next base: position 3,238 of record JACPIQ010000042.1, read on the forward strand.
GCCGGATGGTGCGCCCAGGGGTTCCGGTCGGCGAAGATCAAGGTCGGGGGACGGTTCGAGGACGACGTGGCCCGTGTGGCGGCCGTGCGAGAGGCGGTGGGCGGGCGAATGAGCCTGCGGGTGGATGCCAACGAGGGGCTGGACGTGGACGGGGCCATCCGGCTGGCGCAGGGACTGGCCCCGTATGACCTGGTGCTGTTCGAGCAGCCCGTGCCCCGGCGAGATCTGCCGGGTCTCGCCCGGGTGCGGCGTGCGAGCCCGATCCCCATCATGGCGGACGAGAGCGTGCGGGACGGGCGCAGCGTGATCGAGATCATCCGACACGAGGCGGCAGACCTCATCAAGGTCAAGGTGATGAAGCAGGGGGGCCTCCTGCGCACGCTCCAGCTGGTGGCGGTCGCGGAGGCCGCCGGACTCCGGGTCGTCCTGGGACACGGCTTCGGCCTGTGGGTGAGTACGCTGGCCGAGGTGCACGTCGCCGCCGCGGCCCCGGCCATCATCGAGGGGTGCGAGGCCGTCGGGCCCCTCAAGATGGCGGGCGAGGTCGTCGTGAATCCACCGGAGATCGTCGGCGGGAGCGTGCGGGTCCCCGATCTCCCAGGCCTGGGCGTCGACATGGACGAAGACCGGCTCGCCGGCTACGGGTGGCGGACTCAGGCGGGGCATGGATCTCGGGCTTGAGGGCCAGTGCTGCCTGATCACCGGCGGCAGCCGCGGGATCGGGCGTGCCGCGGCGCTGGCACTCTGTCGCGAGGGAGCGCGCGTCGCGGTGGCAGCCCGGGAGCCGGCAGTCCTGGATGAGACGGCGGCTGCGATCGAGGCTGAGACCGGGCGGCGGCCCGTGACCGTCACGGCCGACTGTACGCGCCCGGCCGACGTGACGGCGATGGTGAGCGCGGTGACCGGGCGGCTGGGCCGGATCGACATCCTGGTCAACTCCGTCGGGGCGGCCAAGGGCGGTGACTTTCTCCGGCTCACGGAGGAGGACTGGGAGGACAGCCTTGCGCTCAAGCTCATGGGCCAGATCCGCTGCTGCCGTGAAGTCCTGGCGGGGATGCGTGCCCAGGGCGGGGGGACGATCGTCAACGTCATCGGGCACCGGGGCAAGCAGCCGGACGGGCACGCCCTGCCGGCGGGCGTGGCCAACGCGGGGCTGATGAACTTCACGCTCGGGCTCGCCCAGGAAGAGGCCCGCCACGGCATCCGCGTCGTCGGCATCAACCCGGCCCCGGTCGAGACGCGTCGGCTGCAGTCGGTGTTCGAGACGGAGGCGCGGCTGCAGGGCGTTTCGACAGAGGAGGTCCGCCGCCGCTGGCTCGCTCACGTCCCGCTCGGGCGGGCGGCAAGTCCCGCGGAGATCGCCGCCGTGATCGCGTTCCTCGCCTCGCCGCGGGCGAGCTTCGTCACCGGGGCGATTCTCCACGTGGACGGTGGGGCGACGCGATGTCTATGAGCGGTTTCCAGGATCTGTAGCGCCGGCCCCGGCGGCATGCGCCGGGGCCGGCGCGGAACGATTTCGACGAAAGGAGCCCGCGAATGGACAAGTACTACGTGATCGACGCAGACGGACACGTGGTCGAGCCGCTCTCGCTCTACCGCGAGTACACCGACCCCAAGTGGCGGGATCTCGTCCCCAAGGGGCGGCCATACAAGATGCTGAATGTCGGCAAGCCGCTGGGGGTGCCGGAGGCGACCGACGAGGTGCCGCGGCCGAGCGAGAACTCCAGGATGCTGCCGGGCGGTGACCGGGATCCCCACGTCCGGGTCAAGGACATGGACACGGACCTGATCGACGTTGCGGTCTGCTTCCCGTCGCTCGCCACCAGCCTGTGCGCCCTGGAAAACATCGAGCTCGAGGCGGCGATGCTCACGGCCTACAACCGCTGGATGGCTGACCACTGTGCCCCGTATCCCAAGCGGCTCAAGGGCGTGATGATGGTGGCGATGCGGGACATGGATCTCGCCGTGAAGGAGATCCGCCGGTGCGCCAAGGAGCCGTGGGTTGTGGGGATCTGCGTCTCGGGCCACATGGACGACAAGAACCTCGACCACCCGTTCTTCTCCCCCCTCTGGACGGAGGCCCAGGAGCAGGACCTGCCCATCTGCGTCCACGCGGGGACCGCGCGGCCCCCGTACCCGCTGGGGACCCTCGAGCTGGGCAACAACTTCTTTCTGCTCCACAGCATGCAGCACCCCATGGAGCAGCAGCGGGCCGTGGGCGCGCTCATCGGAGGCGGCGTGCTGGACCGGTTCTCAAGAGTCCGCTTTGCGTTCCTCGAGTCCGGGTGCGGATGGGTGCCGTGGTTCATGGAGCGGCTGGACGAGCGCTTCGAGAAGCTTCGCCAGCACGTACCGTTGTGCATGAAGTCGCCGCGGGAGCACATGACCGGACCGCAGTGCTTCTTCGCCTGCGACCCTGACGAATCGAGTGTCGAGCACTTTCTCGCAGTGATGGGAGAGGATCGTCTGATCTACGCGTCTGACTATCCGCACTGGGACGCGAAGTTCCCCGGCACGGTCGAGATGATCGCCGCTCGCACGACGCTGTCGGATCGACAGAAGGCGAAGGTCCTGGGCGGGAATGCCATGCGGCTCTTCGCGCGGCTCAGCGCCTAGAAGCCAAGGCACGCCGGTCGGGGATACCCCGACGGTCGGCGTCCGGGGCGCCCATGAGCGAGACACCGCTGAACGAGTTCGGACGAGTCGTGTGCGAGGTGGATCTCGAACCTCAGCAGCTCGAGTACGTGCGGCGCATGATGACGCGGTACGAGCTCCCCGACATCGCCAAGGCGATCAGGGTCCTCGTGAACCACGCGCAGGCGGCTCCTCAGCTGGAGGAGCAGATCTTCAAGAAGGTGCGCTGCCGACACTGCATCTGATCTCGAACAGGTGAGAGAGGGGCCCTTGTGGCCCGAACAAGAGGAGGATGCCCATGGCTAAGCGGCTGGGTGGTCTTCGCTTCTCGGTGATGGTGGGCGTCGTGTTGCTCGGGGTCGCTGCCTCGGGCGTGGCCGTCGGCGCGGACCCCAAGTACGACGCCGCCAAGAAGGAAGGCAAGGTCGTGTGGTACGTGTCGATGTTCGACGTCGACACGGCCGAGCAGGTGCGCAAGGCGTTCGAAGCAAAGTATCCCGGGGTGCACGTGGACGTCGTCCGGGCGACGGCTGGCGTGATCTACCAGCGTGTTCTCCAGGAAAGCCAGGCCGGCGTGTATCCGAACGACGTCTTCAGCAGCACGGAGGAAGGGCACTACGTGGGGCTGAAGGGGAAGGGGCTCCTCGAGCAGTACGTACCGGTCGATGCAAACAAGGTCATCAAGCGGTTCCAGGGACTCGATCCCGAGAATTACTACCAGGTCGCGTCGGTGGGACTGATCCTCATCACGCACAACTCGGAGAAGGTGCCGCCGGGCACGGCGCCGAAGACGTGGAAGGAGTTCCTGGACCCGAAGTGGAAGGGCAAGATCAGCATCGGGCATCCTGCGTTCAGCGGCTACGTGGCGACGTGGGTACTCGCCGTGACGAAGCTCTACGGATGGCAGTACTTCGAGGCCCTGGCCAAGCAGAATCCGCAAATCGGGCGCTCCATCATCGATACCGTCACGATGCTCAACGCGGGAGAGCGGATGGTCGCGGCCGGGCCTGACTTCATCACGCTGAAGAGCAAGAACAAGGGAAACCCCGTGGACCTCGTCTACCCGGAGGACGGCTCCGTGTTGATGACGGCTCCATCGGCCATCATGAAACGGGGGCCGCACCCCAACGCGGCGAAGCTGTTCATGGACTTCGTGATGTCGGTCGAGTACTCGCAGGTGCTGGCCAAGAACGGCGGCGCGCCGCTCCGGCCGGAGGTCACCCCCCCGAAGGGGCTCCGCCCGCTCACGGATGTCAAGCTGCTGAGGCCGACCCTGGAGGAGATCAAGACAGGCATCCCGGCGATCATCGAGAAGTTCCGGTCGACGTTCGGGGTCTAGCGGGCCGGCCGTGGCGACGCTGGCGATCGGCGCACGGGCTCACCTGGCCGGACAGCGGTTGCGTGTCCTGACCGGCGGCAGGACGCTCGTCTGGGGCGGCGTCGCGTTGGTGCTGGTGGTGCTTGTCGTGTACCCCATGATCTGGCTGGTGCTCAAGTCGCTCTCGCGGCCCGGCGGCGAGGGCCTGACGCTCGGGAACTACGTCGTCGCGTTCGGCACGTGGCGCTACCTCGAGGCCATCTGGAACTCGCTGCAGGTGGCCTTCGCGGTGGCGGTGCTCGGCCTCCTGATGGGCGTGCCGAGCGCCTGGGCGGTGGCGCGCACCGACATGCCGCTGAAGCGGCTCGTGCAGACGTGCGTGCTGGGCTCCTTCATCACCCCGGCCTTCCTGGGAGCGATCGCCTGGATCCTCCTGGCCGGACCGAATGCGGGCTGGCTCAACCAGGTCTTCACGACCCTGACGGGCGCGGCCGCGGGGCCGTTCAACGTCTATTCCCTGACGGGGCTGATCGTCGTCATCGCGCTGTACACGTATCCCTACGCATTCCTCTTCACCACCACGGCGCTGGAGCTGATGTCCTCCGAGATGGAAGACGCCGCCGCGATCCTGGGCGCAAGCGTCTTCCGGACCATGGCGGCGGTGACGGTGCCGCTGGCCCTGCCGGCCCTCGCGGCCGCGTTCATCATGGCGTTCCTGGAATCGGTCGCCATCTTCGGCTCGCCGCTCCTCATCGCGGTGCCGGCGCGGATCCAGGTGATCACGACGCAGCTCTTCCAGTTCTTCCAGTTCCCCTCGAAGGTCGAGCTGGCGGCTGCCTACGCCTTGCCCCTGTTGCTCATGACGGCGGGGCTGCTCTGGGTCCAGCGGCGGCTCCTGGTGCGGAAGCACTTCGCCACCTTCGGCGGAAAGGGCGGCGCCCGGCGCATCGTGCGCCTCGGCCGCTGGCGCTACGTGTTCCTCGGGTACTGCCTCCTGGTCGCCACGCTGTCGCTGTTCCTCCCGTACCTCGTGCTGCTGAGCGCGTCCCTGTCGAAGGCCTGGGCGCGCGGATGGACGTGGGCGAATTTCACGCTGGAGCACTTCCGCTGGGTCCTGTTGACGCACGACACGACGCGGGGCGCGATCGTCAACAGCCTGATATTCAGCGCCGCGGCGGCCACCGCAGCGGTGGCGCTCGCGTTCCTGGTCGCGTACATGTCGAACCGGCGGCTCGGCCGCGGTGCCCACCTCCTCGGATATGTCGCGATGGCCCCGTACGTGATCCCCGGAATCGTGCTCGCGATCGGCTTCCTCGCTGCGTACGCGCGACCGCCGCTATTTCTCTACGGCACGGCCTGGATCATGATTCTCGCGTTCACCACGCGCTTCCTGCCGATCGCGTACGCCAACAGCGACGCGGCGTTGAAGAGCGTGCACTCGGAGCTGGAGGACGCCGCGCGCATCGCCGGCGCGGGCCCGTTCCTCACCTTGCGGGAGGTCACCGTGCCGCTCATCAAACGCGGCATCCTGGGGGGGTGGCTGCTGGTGCTGATCGCAGCCCTGCGGGAGCTGTCGTCCGCCATCTTCCTCTTCTCCGCCAACACGAAGGTGATGTCCATCGTGCTCATCGACTTGAGTGAGGAGGGCGACTTCGAGCGCCTGGCGACGCTCGGGGTCGTCATGCTGGTTGTGACGACCGGGCTCGTGCTGATCGGATACCGGATCGTGGGTCGCCAGTTCCTGGCGACACGGGAGTAAGACATGGCGCGCGTCGTGCTGGAAGGGCTGACGAAGCGATTCGGAGAGGTGGGGGCGGTGCGGGATGTGGACCTGACGATCGAGGACGGACAGTTCGTGTCCCTGCTCGGGCCATCAGGGTGCGGAAAGACCACCACGCTCCGGTTGCTCGCCGGGTTCCAGGAGCCGGACGCGGGCCGCATCGTGGTCGACGGCAAGGTGCTGTCCGAGCCCGGCAGGGTCGTGCCGCCGGAGCGCCGCAGCATGGCCATGATCTTTCAGAGCTATGCGATCTGGCCCCACAAGACGGTCTTCGAGAACGTGGCGTTCGGGCTGCGGCTGCGCAAGGTTCCGCGGCGCGAGATCGAGGACCGCGTGAGTCGTATCCTGGGTGTTGTCCGGCTCCAGGGATTGTCGGGCCGGTACCCCAACGAGCTCTCCGGCGGCCAGCAGCAGCGTGTCGCCCTTGCCCGTTCGCTGGTGGTCGAGCCGCAGATCTTGCTCCTGGACGAGCCGCTGTCCAATCTCGACGCGAACCTGCGGGAGGAGATGCGGTTCGAGATCCGACGGCTGCACGACGAGTTCCGGATCACCACCGTCTACGTGACTCACGACCAGGCCGAGGCGATGGTCACCTCGGACCGGATCGCCGTGATGCACGAAGGTCGCATGGAGCAGATCGGGCCTCCGGAGGACATCTACGAGCGGCCGCAGACGCAGTTCGTTGCCGGCTTCATCGGCCGGACGAACTGCCTCCAGGGACGGCTGACCCTTCCCGATCGAGTCGAGTGCAGTGGCGTGGTGCTGTCCGTGCGGTGCGAGGGGCGGCGGCTCGAGCCCGGAGCCCCCGTCGTGGTCTCCGTCCGACCACAGGCGATCGCCATCGGGGAGAAAGGGGGCGGAGAGGCGTGCGCCGGGCTCAACGTCTTCGAGGGGCGAATCGTGCGCCAGGTCTATCTGGGGGAGGCCCGGGACTATCTCGTGGGCCTCGCTGGCACCGACCTCACGCTCCGGGTTGCGACGGGCCCGCGACAGGCTTTCCAGCCCGGCGAGATGGTCCGGCTGACGATCGCGCCGGAGGCCTGCCGGGTCATCCCCGTGTGACCGCTTCGCCTGCGTTCGTGGGTCCGCGGCGCTACGAATCGTGCACGGTGGCGAGAGCCGAGGGCAGGGCGGCGAGCACCTCCCCGAGGCACTGGCGCACACGGGCGATGTTCTCTTCCGCCTTCTCGGGGATTCTCCCTCGTGACACCTGGGCGATGAACTCGTCGCGGCTGGTCGTCATCAGCAACGACGCGTTGATCTCCAACTGCATGGCGTGGACGCGACGGGTCCGGGGGTGACCGTACGTGGCGACGAGGTTGCCCCCGGTATAGCCGCTGACGTTCTCGTGCACCTCGAAGCCGTGGCGGGTGAACACCGCCGCCACGGTCGCCGCGAGCTGGGGAGCGCACGTGGCGTCGTGGCGCGTCCCGATGATCACCTGATGGTCCTTCATCCGGCGCGGGCTCCCGGTATGGCCATCGAGGAGCATCGCATACCCGTAGGCCCGCCGCAGCTGGGCGAGCCAGTGCTCCACAGCCGAGTAGTAGGGATCGTAGAGCGTCCGCAAGCGCTCTTCGAGGTCGCTGAGCCCGAGGGGGCGGGTGAAGATGGCCGCATCGCGCATGGTGTGGGTGCGCACCACCCCACGGCGGGAGCGCACCTCGCCGTCGTGGTGCTCGAAGTCGTCGCGGCGGCGATTGACGTCGACGAACATGCGGGAAAACGGCGTCACGAGGACCGTGGCCCCGTGCTCATGCAGGTCGCTGTAGAGATCGCCCACGAAGGTATCGGCAAACCCGTAGGCGAGGGTCTCGAACCAGGGCTCGCGGTAATCGGCGCGGGTGATGTGCGGCAACGGCTGCGTGCCGTAGTGGGGCACGCTCACCAGGACCGGGCTGCGCTTCCCCGGTGCGGGGTGTCTGACGATCGGGAAGGCTTGCTCCATCGCTCGGTGGTGGCGCCATTGTACCGCCTGCGGAGGCGCGCGGCGAGCCCGCCCGAGCGCCCCGGGCCGTGCAGGCGAGCGCGTCATCGTCTGGCGACGGCGTCACCGCTCGAATTCAGCCGCTGCGTGCGCGGCCCGGCAGGGTCGGCCTGTCGTATACTCGAGCCGGCTGCGAGCCGCTCGAGCGGCTCGCCGGCCCGGCGTCTTCGCCCCGGAGAGCATGCGCGGGAGATCGCGGGAGCGCGGAGGAGGTCAGGATGAAGGTCGAGACGCAGCTTCCGCTGGGCAAGGTGGACCCGGGCCTGCGCAGCGCCCCGAAGCTGGACCTGGCGGCGGTGCCGGACGGGGCGCGCGAGATCGAGCAGCTCGGCTTCGACGGCATGGTCACGGGCGAGATCAAGACTGACCCCTTCATCCCGCTGGCGCTGGCGGCGGGCACGACGGAGCGGATCAGCCTGACCACGGCGGTTGCCATCGCCTTCCCCCGGAGCCCGACGGTCACCGCGATGATGGCGTGGGACCTCCAGACCCTGTCCAGGGGCCGGTTCATCCTCGGGCTGGGGACGCAGGTGAAGGGCCACATCCAGCGCCGCTACGGCCTGTCCTGGGCCCCGCCCGTGCCCCGGCTCCGCGAGTACATCCAGGCGCTCCGGGCGGTCTGGGAGTGCTGGCAGCACGGCAAGCCGCTCGACGTCCGTGGGGAGCACTACAACCTCTCCGTCATGGTCCCGCTCTTCAACCCGGGCCCCATCGCGCACCCGCATATCCCGGTCCATATCGCCGCCATCAACAAGCACATGTGCCAGCTGGCCGGGGAGGCGTGCGACGGGATCCGGCCGCACCCGATCACGACGCGGAGGTTCATCACGGAGGTCATGCTGCCCAACGTGAAGATCGGGGCCGCGAGGACGGGCCGCCGGCTCGAGGGGTTCGAGGTTGCCCTGAGCCCGCTCGTGGCCGTGGGGGAGGACGACGCGGAGCTGGCCGCGCGGCTGCAGGACGTCCGCGCGCGCATCGCCTTCTACGCTTCCACGCGGACGTACCGGCCCGTGTTCGAGACGCATGGCTGGGGCGGGCTGGTGGACCGGCTGCACGGGCTGTCGACACAGCAGCGCTGGGAGGAGATGCCCGGGCACATCTCCGACGAGGTGGTCGAGACCATCGCCGTCGTGGGGACGTACCGGGACCTGGGACGGAAGATCCTGGAGCGCTACGGCGACTTCGCGACGCGGATCGAGTTCAGTCTCCCGGTGCGCAAGCCCGGAGACGCCGAGCGGCTGCGGGGGGTGATCCGGGAGCTTCAGGGCAGCGGCGCCTGATCGCCGCCGCCACGCCCCCGGCCGCTCAGCCGGTCTTCCGGTACTGCTCCTGCAGGACGCGCTTGAGGGTCTTGCCCGCCACGTTCCGCGGGAAATCGTCCACGATCATCACGTCGCTCACCCGCTGGAACTTCGCGCCCACGCGGGCGTTGATCCAGTCAGCGAGGGCGCCCGCCGACACCGCGCCCGCGGAGCGGAGCACCACCGCGGCCACCGGCGTCTCTCCCCACCTGGAATCAGGCACGCCGAACACCGCCGTCTCCCGCACCGCCGGGTGCTGGACCGCCACCTCCTCGATGTCGCGTGGGTAGACGTTCACGCCGCCCGAGATGATCATGTCCTTCTTGCGGTCCACGAGGTAGAGGTAGCCGTCCTCGTCCACATAGCCGAGATCGCCGGAGTGCAGCCAGCCGCCGACGATGGCCTGGGCGGTGAGATCGGGGCGCTTGTAGTAGCCGGCCATCATCATCGGACCACGGCCGCAGATCTCGCCCACCTGACCGGCGGGCACTTCCCGGCCGGCGTCGTCCAGGATGCGCATCTCGTAGAAGGCCAGCGGGACGCCCACGGAGGCCATCTTGCGTACGGCGTCGGTCCTGTCGAGGACGGTGACGAAGCCCTCGGTGAGGCCGTACAGCTCGTAGAAGCGGCCGGGCAGCGCCTCGTTCAGCCGCTGCTTGTGCTCCACGTGCAGCGGCGCGCCCACGGTGAGCAGCATCTCGAGGGACTCCAGGCGCTGCGGGGCGAAGCCGGGGCTGTGGAGCACCGCGACGATCTGCGAGGGCACCATGACGATGTGCGTGACGCGGCTCCGCTCGATCTCGGCGATGACCGCGTCGGCGTCGAAGGCCCGGTGCAGGACGTAGGTGGCGCCCAGCATGAGCCACGGCATCATGTCGATGAAGGCGCCGTTGAAGACGAGCGAGCCCGCGTGCAGCACCACGCTCTCCGGCGTCATGCGGCACGCCGCGCCGAGGAGCGTGCAGTAGCCCGCCCGCACGTCGTGGGTGTGGACGATACCCTTGGGCTCGCCCGTGGTGCCGCTCGAGTAGATGATGTTGTACGGGTCGCTGCCAGTGATCCCGGCCTCCGGCGGCTCGCTCTCGAGGGCGCCCGCCACCAGCGCCGCGTACGAGCGGAATCCCGGGTGCGCACCGTCCACCAGGACGTAGCGATCGTCGCGGATGGCTGGGAGCCCCGCGCGCAGCCGTTCGAGCGTGCCGGCGAAGGCCGCGGTGGTGACGACCATGACCGCGTCGGAGTTCCGGAGCAGCGAGGCGAGCCCGCTCTCCTGGAGCATGGGGCTCAGCGGGACGACGACGGTGCCCGTCTTGGTCGCCGCCAGGTAGATCTCGAGCTGCTCGATGCAGTTGGGCAGCACCGTGGCGAGCTTGTCCCCCTTCCGCAGCCCCGCGGCGACGAGGCCGTTGGCCAGGCGGTTCACGCGGGCGTTGAGCTCGCGGAAGGTCAGGCGGTCGTCGCCGCACACCAGCGCGAGGTGGTCGGGGCGGCAACGGGCGTGCTTCGGCAGCAGGGTCCCGAGGTTCATGGCCCGAGCCCGGGGCGGCACCTGATCACGCACTGCGCTTCCAGGTCGCGGATCGTGTCGGGCGAGTAGCCGAGCTCCCGCAGGACCTCCTCGGTGTGCTCGCCCAGAAGGGGCGCCGGGCGGACGGCGGCGGGGGCGGCACCGTGGAGGCGCACCGGCTGGCTCACCATGACCGTCCGTCCCGCGGCGGGATGCGTCGTGACGGCCAGCATGTCGTTGGCCTGGGCCTGGGGATAGTCGAGCGCCTCGTCGGGCTCGAGGATCGGGGCGGAGGGGACGTCGGCCTCGGCCAGCGCGGCGAGCCACGCCTCGCGATCTCGCGTCCCGAAGGCGCCGTCCAGCACGCGGGCGAGCTCGGCGCTCTCGCGCGCGCGCCCCAGTGGGGTGGCGTAGCGGCCATCGTCGGCCAGATCGGGGCGGCCGATGGCCCCGCACAGGCGGCGCCACTGCTCGTCCTGGACCACTACGAGGATGAGAAACCGGCCATCCCGGCACCGGTACGGGGCATACATCGCCTGCGCCGAGTAATCGCTCCCCGCCTCGGCGGGCTCATCGCGCTCGACCCGCACGAGATCGGGCAGCTGCATCGCGAGCGCCGCGTGCAGCAGCGATGTCGTCACGAGCTGCCCCTGGCCCGTCCGCTCGCGCGCCAGGAGCGCCAGCGCGATCCCGTAGGCCAGCTCCATCGGCGCCGAGCAATCCGCCACCCAGACGCCCGAGCCCAGCGGGGTCCCGTCGGGCCGGCGGCGGCGGGCGAGGATGCCCGACAGCCCCTGGAAGAGCATGTCATAGCCGGGGCGCAGGGCGAATGGTCCCTCGGCGCCGTAGGCCGTGATCCAGGCGTAGACGAGCCGCCCGTTGAGGTCCCGCAGCGTCGGGTAGTCGTACCCGAGCCGCTCGGCGACGCCCGGCCTGAAGTTGTGGATGAGGACATCCACCCGGGGGACGAGGGCCCGGACGACCTCGCGCCCGCGGGGATGCCGGATGTCGAGCGCGATGCCGCGCTTGTTGCGGTTCAGCGCCAGGAAGGCCCGGCTCTCGCCGCCCGCGACGGGCGGCCGCGTGAGCGTCCGTCGGCCCTCATCCCCGGCGAGCGGCTCGACCTTGATCACGTCGGCGCCGTGATCGGCCAGGTACATGGCTGCGCCCGGCGCCGCCCACATCTGGGACAGATCGAGAACCCGGATTCCCGCCAGCGTCTGCATGTCCGGAGGGCTGTCTCCCCAGGGAACGCTCGTGTCGAGCGACGCCGAGTCTAGCACATCGTAGTAGAATCCGCTCCAGCCCCCCGGCCCAGGACGACAAGCGCCGGCGCGCCGGCACGGTCGGCGCAGGCTGACCCATGAACCCGCTCGCGGAGGAGGACACCGATGCTCGCCGTCGTCGCGACGATCAAGATCAAGCCCGGGATGGACAAGGAGTTCGAGGCCGTGGCCAGGGAGCTCGTGGCCAAGGTCAACGCCAACGAGCCGGGGTGCGCGCTCTACGCGCTTCACCACGGCGAGGCGGCCGGCACCTACGTCTTCCTCGAGCGCTACGTGGACCAGGCCGCCGTCGAGGCCCATCGGGCCGCCGACCACTTCAAGACCCTCGGCCGCAAGCTGCGGGAGTACATGGACGGACGGCCCGAGCTGCTCCGTCTGCGCGAGGTCGAGTAGCCTCCCCGCGCCGCAGTACACCACTCACCAGGAGGATCGCCGTGATTGCCGACCGCTACACGAAGGCCGTGTTGACCGTCATCGCGCTGGCGCTGGCCGTGATCGCCGTGCGCCCGTGGCTCCCGGAGGCCGGGCTCGGCGCCGCGCTGCGCCCCGAGCCGGCGCAGGCCCAGACCGCCGCGGCCAAGTACGAGGTCACCGTGCCCCGGGCCTGGGGCAAGTACATCGCCTACAGCAACAACAACCTCCTCCTGGAGGGGCCGGAGGGGATGCGGATCGTAGACGTCGAGGGCAAGCCCCCCGAGTACCCGAAGGTGAAGGTCTTCATCCGCTGGCAGTGACCGGCATCGCGCTCCCGGGAAGGGTTCACAGCGGAGTGTCGCGGCGCCGGAGGCCCCTGTCGACTACCCGGGAGGTAAGAGGCGCCCCGCCGACCCCGAGGATTCGTGCGTTCGGCGCCGAGGTGGTGCACCAGGGAGGCGCTCGTGATCAGCCAGCGGTTACCCCTTGCCCGAGGAGGCGCCAATGCTCTACATGGTCGGCAGCTTCGACTTCAACTCCGAGCACTTCACCCTGGATGAGGCCGAGCGGCATTACCGGGACTACCACGTGCCGCTGGCCCGGCAGCTGCCGGGACTGCGCCGGTACGTGATCGGCCGCCTGGTCCAGACGCGAACCGTGCCGGCCGAGCGTTACCGCGCCGCCATCCTGGGCTTCGACGGCCTGGAAGGCCTCCGTGCCGCCTACGCCTCACCCGTCGGCCAGGAGCTCAGGGCCGACGAAGACCGCCTCATCGCCAGGCCGCGGGCCCTGCTCCTCGGGGGGGAAGAAGTGCTATAGCGTACTAGTGCAATTGGCCTATTGTGAGGGCTCCCCATGCTCCTCTATCGTCGAAAACTAGTTGTCCCATCAGCGTGTTCGACGAGGGGATGGAATGAGCGCATCCAAGCCAACGGCATCACCGGACCCCGCCGCGGTGAGCCCGCCGGCCCCCAGCCGGCCGATTCTGCTCTCGGGCAACGAGGCGATCGCGCGGGGTGCCCGGGAGGCGGGCGTGCGGGTGGCGGCCGGCTACCCGGGGACGCCCAGCACCGAGATCCTGGAGAGTCTCGTGCGCATGGATCCGGGGCGGCAGGTGTACATGGAATGGTCCACCAACGAGAAGGTGGGCCTGGACGTGGCGCTGGGAGCGGCCATGGGGGGAGCCAGGGCGCTCTGCGCCATGAAGCACGTGGGCCTCAACGTCGCGGCCGACACCTTCATGACGGCGGCCTACACGGGCGTCCGCGCCGGGCTCGTCGTGGTCAGCGCCGACGATCCCGGCATCCACTCCTCGCAGAACGAGCAGGACAACCGCCTCTTCGCCCGCTTCGCCGGGGTGCCGATGCTCGAGCCCGCGGACAGCCAGGAGGCGCGCGACTTCACGGTGGAGGCCTTTGCGCTCTCCGAGCGCTTCGATGTGCCCGTGCTGATCCGCACCACCACGCGGGTCTCCCATGCCCGCGGTGTCGTGGCGCCCGGGCAGATCCAGGTCGCTCCCGTGCTGGGCTTCGAGCGCGCTCCCGCCAAGTTCGTGATGCTCCCGGCGCATGCCCGCCCGCGCCATCGGGACCTGCTCCAGCGGCTCGAGGCGATGGAGCACGAGGTGGAGCGGAGCCCGTTGAACCGCGTCGAGTGGCGCGGGCGCGCCGTGGGCGTGGTGACGAGCGGCATCGCCTACCACTACGTGCGCGAGGTCTTCCCCGAGGCCAGCGTCCTCAAGCTCGGCTGGAGCCACCCGCTGCCGCGGGGGCTGGTGCGCGAGCTGGCGGCGGGCGTCGGCCGCCTCCTCGTGGTCGAGGAGCTGGAGCCCTTCCTCGAGGAGCAGGTGCGCGCCCTGGGCCTGGCCGTCGAGGGCAAGACCCACTTCTCGCGCGTGGGTGAGCTGGCGCCCGAGTCCGTCCGGCGTGGCTTCGAGCTCGCGGGGTGCCTGCCGCCCACCGAGGCAGCCTCGCGATCCCTGGGGCCGACCCTGACGCGCCCCCCGGTGATGTGCCCCGGGTGCCCTCACGTGGCGCCGTTCCTGGCCCTCCGCGCGCTGGGAGCGGTGGTGGCCGGTGACATCGGCTGCTACACCCTGGCGGCCACCGAGCCGCTCACGGCCATGGACTCCACGGTGGCCATGGGCTCGAGCATCGGCATGGCCATCGGGCTGGCGCGCTCGGGAGGCGCTCCCGGGCCCGTCGTGGCCGCCATCGGCGACTCCACGTTCCTGCACGCCGGGATTCCCGCGCTGGCCGACGCCGCCTACAACGGCACGCGGATGACGGTGCTCATCCTGGACAACGCCACCACCGCCATGACGGGGGGCCAGGCCCACCCCGCCGCGGGGGTGACGATCCGCGGCGATGCGGCCTCCGTGGTGGACCTGCCGGAGCTCTGCCGCGTCCTCGGCGCCTCGTCGGTGCGCGTCGTGGACCCCTATGACATCGCCGCGACGCACGTGGCCCTCGAGCAGGCCGCCGCGGCGCCTGGCCTCTCCGTGGTGATCACCAACCGCCCCTGCGTGGAGGCGCCCGCGAAGGTGCGGGACCATCCCTTCCACGTGCTCGACGAGCGCTGCACCGCCTGCCAGGCCTGCATGAACCTCGGCTGTCCCTCCATCACCTGGAGCGAGGCCTGGCACGACGGGCGGCGGAAGGTCCAGATCGACGTCCCGACGTGCACCGGGTGCACGCTCTGCGCCCAGGTGTGCCCCACCGAGGCCATGGTGCCCGTGCCGGGGTGGAGCCGGAAGCGATGATGCAGGACGGCGGCAGCATCCTCCTCATCGGTGTCGGCGGGCAGGGAGTGGTGCTGGCCAGCGCCATCGTGGCCGATGCCGCGCTCCGGGCAGGCTGGGACGTCAAGCAGAGCGAGGTGCACGGCATGTCACAGCGCGGGGGGGTCGTCTCCTCCCACCTGCGCTTCGGCCGGGGCGTCCACTCGCCGCTCATCGAGGCGGGCCGGGCCGACGCCGTGGTCGCCATGGAGTGGAACGAGGGGCTGCGGGCGCTGCCGTATCTGCGCCGGGGCGGCCCGCTCGTCATCAATCTCCAGCGCACCGTGCCACCCGGCGCCTGCCGCGACAGGCTCGGGGGAGGGACGGCCTACCCCGCGCTGGCGCTGGACGCCCTGATCAGCGAGGTGGGCGACGTGCGGGCCTGCGACGCCATGGAGATGGCGGGCCTGGTCGGCAGCCCCAAGGCCCAGAACAGCGTCCTGCTCGGTGTGCTGGCGCCCTTGCTGCCGTTCCCGGACGAGGCCTGGCGCGGCTCCCTGGACGACCACGTGCCGCGCGCCACCGTGGCCGCCAACGAGAAGGCCTTCGCGGCCGGCCGGGCGCTCGGCTTCCCCGCGGAAACGCTGGCCCATGCCGCGCGTGCCGCCGCCGCCACCAACGGGCATGCGCGTGGACGCGGCCGGGCGGCGCGTCTCGAGATCACGGAGGCATGGTGCAAGGGCCGAGCCTGCGAGATCTGCGTGCGCGTCTGCCCCGAGCGCATCCTGGCCATCGGTTCGGCTCGCGGGGGCCGGGGCGCGGACACGGTGCGCGTCCTCCGGGAGGAGGCCTGCACCGGCTGCCGGCTCTGTGAATTGCTCTGCCCCGACTTCGCCATCGCTGTCCACGAGGGGACCTGAGGTGGCGGGAGGCGGCGAGCTGGTCCAGGGCAACCAGGCCTGCGCGCGCGCGGCGCTGGACGCCGGCTGCCGCTTCTACGCGGGCTATCCCATCACCCCCTCCTCGGAGATCGCCGAGGCCATGGCCATCGCGTTGCCGCCGCGCGGTGGCGTCTTCCTCCAGATGGAAGACGAGATCGCCTCCATGGGCGCGGTGCTCGGAGCCTCGCTGGCGGGGCGCAAGGCCATGACTGCCTCCAGCGGGCCCGGCTTCTCCCTCATGCAGGAGCATCTCGGCTACGCCGCCTTCACCGAGATCCCCTGCGTCGTCGTCGATGTGATGCGCGCCGGGCCGAGCACGGGGCTCCCCACCAGCCCCGCCCAGGGCGACGTCATGCAAGCGCGCTGGGGGACGCACGGCGACCACCCGATCATCGTGCTGGCGCCGGCGTCCGTGGCGGAGGTGTACGCCCTCACGGTGGAGGCCTTCAACCTGTCCGAGCGCTACCGAACCCCCGTGATCCTCCTCTACGACGAGGTGGTGGGGCATGTGCGCGAGCGGGTGTGGCTGCCCGACCCGGCGACGCTGGTGCTCGGGGAGCGGCCGCGCCCCGGGGGCCCCGCCGCCGGCTACCGCCCGTATGCCGCCACCGAGAGCGGCGTGCCTCCCTTGGCGGATTTCGGCTCGGGCTACCGCTTCCACGTCACCGGGCTCACCCACGACGAGCGCGGCTACCCGACGCAGGAGGCTGCCGAGGTGGCCCGCCTGCAGGAGCGGCTCTGCGCCAAGCTCGAGCGCGGGCGCCAGGAGATCGTTTCCTGGGAGGCCACGGGAGTGGAGGACGCCGAGACCGTCGTCGTGGCCATCGGCATCGCCGCTCGCGCCGCGCGTCGGGCGATGACCCTGGCGCGGGCCCGCGGCGAGCGGGTCGGTCTCTTCCGTCCGCGGACGCTCTGGCCCTTCCCCGACCGGGAGCTGGCGGGGATCGCGGGCCGGGCGCGGCGAGTCGTCGTCGCCGAGATGAACATGGGGCAGATGCTGGGCGAGGTGGAGCGCGCCCTGGGCGGGCGGGTGCCCGTGCTGCCGTGCCTGCGCGCGGACGGGCTGCCGCTGATGCCGGAGGATGTGCTCGCAAGCCTCGAGCGGCAGGCGCCGGCCGGAGCCTCCCGATGAGCATGGTGGCCCCGGAGCAGATCGACTACCGGCAGTACCTGCGCCTGGACATGATGCCGCATATCCTCTGCCCGGGCTGCGGCCACGGCATCGTGCTGAAGGCCATCCTGCGCGCCATTCACCGGCTCGGGCTCAGGCAGGACGAGGTGGTCTTCGTCTCCGGCATCGGCTGCTCGAGCCGCATCGTCGGCTACGTGGACTTCTGCACGCTGCACACCACGCACGGCCGCCCGCTCACCTTCGCCACGGGCCTCAAGCTCGCGCGGCCGGAGCTCACCGTGATCGTCATCACCGGCGATGGCGACGGGCTGGCCATCGGCGGCAATCACCTCATCCACGCGGCCCGGCGCAACGTGGACCTCACCTGCCTGCTCCTCAACAATGCCGTCTACGGCATGACGGGAGGCCAGGGCGCGCCCACGACGCCCGAGGGCATGCGCAGCAGCATCACACCCGGCGGCGCCATCGAGCCCGCCTTCGACGCCTGCCGGCTCGCGCTGGGCGCGGGCGCCTCCTTCGTCGCGCGAGGGCTCACGGCCCAGCCGCTCCAGCTCGACGACCTGATCGTCCAGGCCATGCAGCACCGGGGCTTCTCCTTCCTCGAGGTGGCGAGCGACTGCCCGGAGTTCTTCGGCCGCTACAACGATCTCGGGCGCGGCCCGGAGATGCTCCAGGCGCAGCGGAGCCATGTGCAGTGGCTCGGCGCCAAGCTCACCGACAAGAGCTTCGTTCCGGGGCTGGGGCTCGACGTGCCCCATGGCGGGGCCGCGCCCGCCTTTGACGCCGGCGTCCTCCACCGCGAGGAGAGGCCCGACCTCGGCGCGCTGCTGGCCAGGCGCGCGGCAGCCTCGCCGCCACGAGCGAGGCGCCCCGAGATCGTTCCCCCTGCGGCCGGGACCGCGGGCGCCACGGCGGGGAACGGATCCTCCTTCGCCGGCCCCGTCCGGATCAGGCTCGCGGGCGCCGGCGGGCAGGGCATCGTGCTGGCGGGGCTCCTCCTGGCCGAGGCCGCCGTGGCTGCGGGACGCAATGCCACCCATGCCCAGGCCTATGGACCCGAGTCCCGCGGCGGCGCCAGCAAGGCGGAGGTCATCATCAGCGACGGCGAGATCGAGTTCCCCTGCGCCGACCGCGTGGACGCCCTGGTGGCGCTGACGCGGGTGGCCTGCGATCGCTACCTCTCCCTGCTCGAGCCCGGCGGGACACTCGTGGTGGACGGGGACGAGGTGCCCCTGGCGGAGGGCATGGATTTCGCCTGCCACGCCCTGCCCATCACCGCCACGGCCCAGCGCGTGCTCGGCACCGCCATGGGGGCGAACCTCGTGGCGCTGGGCGCCATCGTCGCGCTCACCGGGGCCGTGCCGCTGGAGGCCGCCGAGCGCGCCATCGCCGTCCGCCGCCCCGGCGGCAGCATCGAACGGGCGCTCCGCGCCTTCCGCGCGGGGTCAGGTCTTGCATTACGACATCGGTAGGGCCGACGTGTTGGATTGCAAGGCCTGACCCTAGAGCCAGTCGGCGATGAAGATGTCGAGGTCGCGCGGGGCGCGGGCGCCGCGATTGCTGCAGAAGACGAGCTGGCGACCGTCGCGGGAGAACATGGGGAACGAGGCGAACGACTCGGCCCAGGTGAGCCGCTCGAGCCCCCCGCCGTCAGCGTCCACCCGGTAGAGCGAGAAGCTCCGCCCCGAGGGGTCGTGGAGATTCGACGAGAAGACGATCTGCCGGGAGTCCGGATGCATGAAGGGGGCGAAGTTGGCGGCGCCGTTCCGCGTGACCTGGGTGAGACCGCTGCCGTCCGTCCGCATGTAGAAGATCTCTAGGCGCCGCGGCCGCACCAGCGACTGGCCCAGCAGCGACCGGTACTCGTCGAGATCGACCCCCGGGGCCGGACGGGCAGCGCGGAAGACGATGTGCCGTCCGTCCCAGGAGAAGAAGGGCCCGCCGTCGTAACCGATGCCCTCGGTGAGCCGCCGCACGTGGCCCCCATCCGCGTCCATCGTGTAGAGGTCGAGGTCCCCCTCCCGCAGCGAGGTGAACACGATGCGCCGGCCGTCCGGCGCGACGGCCCCCTCGGCGTCGTACCCGTCGTTGTGGGTGAGCCGTGTCAGGGCGCCCGTGTCGAGGTCGGCAGCGAAGATCTCGTAGGAGCGGTAGATGGGCCAGACATACCCCTGCGACCGGTCTGGCGCCACGGGGCACTCGGGCGCGCCGAGATGTGTCGAGGCGTAGATGATGCGCCGGCCGTCGGGGAAGAAGAAGGCGCAGGTGGTGCGTCCCTTGCCGGTGGAGACCAGGCGCACGTCGCCGCCGTCGGCGCGCATGGTGAAGATCTGGTCACAGCCGAAGGGCGGGCGCGTGGACTGGAAGACGAGGCGGGTGCCGGTCCAGTCGAAGTAGGCCTCGGCGTTCTGGCCGCCGAAGGTGAGCTGCCGCAGATTCGCGAGCCGGCGCTCCCGGGCGTCGGCGGGGACCGCTGCGGCCTGGGCCCTGCGTCGGCGGGCCTGGATGGACTCCACCAGCGCCCAGGCGGAGCCGGTGAGCCCGAGTTGCAGCATCGTCCGGCGATCGAGCCGCCACCGGATCACTGCCGCCGCTCCTGGAGCACGGCCTCGACGCGCTCCTCCGCCCCGTCGCGCAGGAGCCGCAGCTCAACGCGGTCGCCCGGGCGCTGGGCACGCAGCGCGAAGGTGAGGTCGTTGAGCGTCTTTACCGTGACGGGACCGAATCTCACGATGAGGTCTCCCGCGCGGACGCCGGCCTTCTCGGCCGGGCTGCCGGCGCGCACGGAGCTGACCTTGACGCCGGGGCGCGGGGACTCGCCGAACTCTGGAATGACGCCGAGATACGGCCCGTACCCGCCGGCCCTCGGCCCGCGCGCCGGCGGGGCCTCGATCTTCACATAGGTCGGCGCCGCCGGGGCCGCTGCCACGGCCCCCACGAGCCGCGTGGCGAAGGCGGTCACTGTCTCAAGCCCCTGCGCCGAGATCTTCTCCCAGGTGTCCGACGGCCGGTGGTACTCCTCGTGGGCGCCGGTGGTGAGGAACACGACGGGCCGCCCGCGCGCGTAGAAGGAGGTGTGATCCGAGGGCGCGTGGGGATCCCCACGGAGCTGGAGATCCAGGGGCAGTCCCCGGGCGGCCTCGGTGACGAGGGCGCGCAGCCCGGTGCCGCTGTCCACTCCGGAGGCATAGAGCTTCCCCTCACGCAGCCGCCCCACCATGTCCAGGTTCAGCATGAGGGCGATGCGGTCCAGCGGCAGCGGCGGGTGCGCGACCTGGTGGGCCGAGCCGAGCAGCCCCATCTCCTCCCCCGCGAAGGCCACGAAGACCAGGGTGCGCGGCGCCCCCCCGGCTGCGGCGAAGGCACGGGCCATTCCGAGCACGGCCGCCGTGCCCGAGGCATTGTCGTCGGCGCCGGGATGGATGGTGCCGAGCAGATCCGGGGCCAGGGAGCCCTCGCCGCCGCGGCCGAGGTGATCGTAGTGGGCGCCGATCAGGACGGCCTGGTCGGCCAGGGCCGGGTCGGTGCCGGGGAGGATGCCGACCACGTTGACCGCCGTCCCACGCTCGCGGGTGAGGCTCACCTCGAGGCGGACCCGCATCCCGGCCACAGACAGCGAGCGCGGGGCCATCGCCTGGTCGATGGCCGCGGCCAGGGCGCCGAGCTTCTTGCCGGCTGGCGCCAGGAGCGAGTCGGCGACCGCCCGCGTCACGAACGCCGCCAGCACGCCCCAGGGCTGGCTGATGCCGGCCAGCCGCGGCAGGCGCTCCGCCTCGGCCTCCGGATGCTCCACGAGCAGGATGGCGCGCGCGCCGTGTTGCCTGGCGTTGATGACCTTGTGGCTGCGCTCGGAGTAGTGGTAGGCCTCGGGCCGTCTGAACGGGCTCGACGGGTCCCGCCCCCGCGGCTCGCGGCTCAGGACCAGCACGACCCGGTCTCGCACCTCGAGCCCCGCGTAGTCGTCGTAGCCGAGCTCCGGCGCCGTGATGCCGTAGCCGGCGAAGACGAGGTCGCTCTCGACGGTGCCGTCTGCCGAGACTGCCAGGGGCGTGTAGTCCCGTCCGAGCGTGAGGCCGAGCGGCGCGGGCGCGAGGATCCGCAGCGCATTGGCCGGGCCCAGCCGGATCCCCGTCGTCACCTGGAAGGGCTGGAGATAGCCTCCGGCATCCCCGCCAGGCCGGAGACCTGCCTGGCGGAAGACGGAGACGGCATGCGCGGCGGCGCGGTCGGCGCCCTCGGTGCCCGAGGCGCGGCCCTCGGTGTCCGGGGCGGAGAGCCTCTTGACCTGCTCCAGCAGCCACGTCGGGGACTGGGGTGAGGGCGCGGTGGCGCAGGCCTGAGTTGCCGTCAGGGCCAGGACGAGGACCAGCGCACGGAGGCTCACGCCGACATTCTACACGCACGCCCGGGGGCCGTCGCTTCACCCCGACTTCAAGACGTGCGCCGTGCGCCTCGAGGAGGCCTGGTCTCCGGGGGGAGCCAGGCCGGCGCGGGGAGAGCCGTCCGGGCGCCGGATGGGTTAGACTGGGCCCCGTGCGCCAGGTGACGGCGCACCCGGGAGGGACCAGGACATGCCGAGGGGATGGGCAGGCGGGCTCCTGTTGATGGCGCTGCTCTGGGCCCCCGCCGCCGCCCCGGCCGAGATGCTCCTGCCGCCGGGCTTCAGCGCCGAGGTCTACGTGACGGGCCAGGGCTTCGACCCGGACGCGGGGCGCGCGGGCCGCGGCATCCCGGCCACCTCGACCATCGCCTTCGATCACGCGGGCGTCCTCTTCCTCGCACGGACGGCGCGCCGCTACACCGGCGGCGAGGTCGAGGATCTCTACCCCGTGTACCGCGTGCCCGCCGGCGGCACGCGGCTGACCCCCGGGAGCGAGGCGCGCTACTTCCACGGCCCGCCGCTCAGGAACCCGCAGATCGCCGCCGTCCGGAACAGCCGGGAGCTGTTCGTGAGCACCTTCGATCGCGAGCGGCGCATCGGCGTCCTCTACCGGTTGAGCGACGGACGTGCCACGCTCTTCGCGGGCGGCACCCCGCCCGAGGGGCAGGCGCCGCTGCTGCGACAGCCCGAGGCCGCGGCGTTCGACGACGGCGGCCACGTCTACGTCGCGGACCGGCAGCAGGACATCGTGGCCCGGCTCGATGCCTCCGGGCACGTGCTGGACGCGCGCTGGCTGAGCGTGAAGCGGCCCCGTCTACTCGCCTCCGGACCCGGAGGTCAGCTCTGGGTCGGCGCCGATGGGCAGGCCGAGGCTCCGTGGCAGCGCGGACCGGGGGAGATCTGGAAGGTCGCGCCCGACGGCGCCGCGAGCCTGGTCCTCCGCGGGCCGGTGGCCGCCGGGATGGCGGTGAGCCCCGGCGGCCGGCTCTTCGTGGCTGACCGTCACGGCTCGCAGCTCTTCATCCTGGGCCCCGGCGGCGAGCAGATCGAGTTCGCCCGCTTCACCAACGGGGACTTCCCCCGGGCACTGGCCTTCGCGCCGATCACCGCGGAGACGCAGCGGGCGGGCATCGCCGGCAGCCTGTTCGTCGTGGTCATCCACCGCAGCGCGTGGCCCGTCAACGAGGTGATCCGGGTCTCGGGGCCCTTCGAGGGCTTCGTCCGGAGCAGGTGAGGGGCGGGCGTCAGGCTCCCGCGGACCGGGCGAGCGCCTCGTCCAGGCCCAGTTCGGCGAGCTTGGCCGCGGTGGGCCGGCCCGTGTCGGGGTCCCAGCCCGCCATCTCGTAATAGAGCCTGCGCGCCGCCAGGAACTCGGCCGGGTCGATCTTTTCGCCCTTGAGCGGGCCGTTGCCGATGCCCTCGTGGAGCCGCTTCGGCAGGAGGTCGTCCTCCGGGGTGAACCCCTCGCGGCAGTTGAAGAGGCGCATCAGGGTGTTGGCGCGCTCGCCCACCTTCATCATCTCGTAGAGGCTCAGGTTCCAGCCGGTGACCCCGTTGACGTAGTCGACCAGCGGCTCGAGCCCGAGGGCGTTGAGCGGTGTGCCGACGAAGTCGCACATCCCGACGCAGTTGTAGAAGCTCCACACCTGCTGGGTGACGAAGAAGGCACGGACCTTCTTGGCGTCCAGCGTCAGCGGGTCCAGCGGCTCGATGAGCCCCAGCGAGCCAAGCGGGTGCCCCTGGGGGTGGAAGCCCGCGTAGAACGGATCGTGGGGCGCCTCCATGTGGTCGGCCCCCGTGGGCGACACCGCGTAGGCCAGCGAGAGGCCCTTCTTGCCGCGCGGGTCGTGCATGGGCAGCTCCTGCCCCTTGACGTGCAGCGCGAAGCGCTCGGCGCCCTTGCCGATCCGCCGCGCCGCCAGGCGCGCCCCCTCGGCCAGGAGGTCGCCGAGGCCCTCGCGCCGGCCGATCATGCCCACCAGCGTCTCGACGGCCCGGGCATTGCCCCAGGTCAGCTCGAGGCCGCCGGTGTCCTGCGTCGTCAGGATGCCGTGCTCGAAGCACTCCATGGCGAAGGCGATGACGGCGCCCGTGGAGATCGAGTCCATCACGTACTGCCCCATGAGCTGGTTGATCCTGGCCACGGCGTGGAGATCGCCCACGCCGCAGAGGGACCCCGTGGCGGCCACGGTCTCGTACTCGGGCCCGCCGTACCTGGGCTCCACCCCCTCGTCCTTGATCTCGACCTCGCGCTTGCAGGCCACGGCGCAGGCGTAGCAGGTGCCGCGGTTGACCAGGATGGTCTCGGCCATCGTCTGGCCGCTGATGGCCCGGGCGTGCTCGAAGGAGCCGTCGCGGAAGTTGCGGGTGGGCAGGATGCCGCTGGCCTCCAGCGCCAGCACCCCGCCGGCCGTGCCCACCTGATGGAAGCGGTCGTGGGCGCGGTCGTAGTGCTCGCGGAACCAGCTGAGCGCCGTCTTGGCCGCGGCCTTGTCCTGCGCCACGGGGGGCTTGCTGCCCCGCACGGCGATGGCCTTGAGGCGCTTCGACCCCATGACGGCGCCGAGCCCCGAGCGGCCGTGGAAGTGCTTGAGCTGGTTCACGATGGCCGCGAAGCGCACGAGCTTCTCGCCGGCCACCCCGGTCTGCAGCACGCGGATGCGCCTGTCGCCCAGCTCCTGCTCGAGCCCGTCCTGCACCTCGCCCGACAGCCGCCCCCAGTGGGCGCTCGCGTCCCGGAACTCGACCTCGCCGTCCTTGATCCACAGATACACCGGGCTCTCGGAGCGCCCGCGGATGGCCAGCCCGTCGAAGCCGGCCGCACGCAGCTCGGGCGCCCACCAGCCGCCCGCCTCCGACTCGCCGTAACCGCCGGTGAGGGGTGACTTGGCCGCGGCGGTGTAGCGGTTGGTGCCCGACAGCGACATCCCGTTGATCACGCTCGTGGTGAAGACGAGCACGTTGTCGGGACCCAGGGGATCCACCCGCGGGGGCAGCTCGCGGAGGAGGAGATGGCAGGCGAGCGCCCCTCCGCCCATGTACGTGCGGAGGATGGCTTCGGGGATCTCCTCGACACGCGTCCGGCGGGACGACAGATCCACGTGGAGGACCTTCTGGGTGAGGCCCGATGCCATTGTGGGCTCTCCTCTCAGTACCCGGTGCCGAGCTTGCGGTGGTCCCAGGTGACGATGCGGGTCGGGTGGAAGCGCAGGCCGATGCGCTTGGGCGCCTGCCTGGCGACCAGCTGTCGCCGCTCCTCCGTCGGCACAGTGCCTCCCGTGGCCGCGGCGTAGCGGACGCCGAGGCGCAGCCCGATCTCGGTGACGGCGGGGAGGTCGCGGATCAGCTCCACGTCGCATTCGAGCATGGCGCCGCGCAGCTCGACGTAGCGGTCGCCCGCCTCCACCTGCAGCGTCGCCCGCGGAAGCCGCTCGAGGTTCCGCACCTTCTGCGACTTGCCGAAGGTCCAGGTGGTGATGATCGTGCCGTCGGCGACGTACCAGAGCGGCATGAGGTGCGGGCGCCCGTTGGGGCCCATGGTGGCGCAGGTGACGACGCGCTCCTGCGCGAGGAAGGCCTCCAGCTCGGCGCCGGACATGGTGATCTGCGATCGCTTCAGCATGCCTCTCCTCTGCGGGGCTAGAGGACGACCTTCCGGTCGCGAAGGGCCTGGATGCGCTCCGGCGCGTAGCCGCACTCGGCCAGGATCTCGTCGGTGTGCTCGCCGCGCAGCGGAGCGGCCTGTCGCACGCCGGGCGCCATCCGCGAGAACCTGAGCGGCGTTCCCACCACGGGGATCTCCCCCAGCCGCGGGTGCCGCGCCCGCTGGACGATGCCGCTCTGGACGGTCTGGGGATCGCGCATGACCTGGTCCACGGTGTTCACCGGCGTCGCGGGCACGTCCGCCCGCTCGAGGAGCGCCAGCAGCGGCTCGCGCTCGTGACCGGCGATGGTGTCCTCGAGGATCGCCTCCAGCTCGGCGCGGTGCTCGACGCGCTGCTCGTTCCGGGCGAAGCGCGGGTCGGCGGCCAGGTCCTCGCGGCCCAGCGCGTGGGCGAGCTTCTGCCAGAAGCGGTCGTTAGCCGCGGCGATGAAGATCCACTGGCCATCCTTGCAGCGGAAGTTCCGGTAGGGCGAGAGCGACGGGTGGCCGGACCCGAGCGCGCGCGGCAGCGCCCCGGTCAGCAGGTACCCCTCCGCGTGGAAGGCCAGCAGGCTCACGGCCGTCTCGAGGAGGGAGGCGTCCACGCGCTGCCCGAGGCCGGTGCGCTGGCGCTGGAGCAGCGCCGCCGAGATGCCCAGCGCGCAGAGGATCCCCGTGGAGAGGTCCAGGAAGGAGACGCCGGCTCGCACCGGCTGGCCGCCGGGCTCGCCGGTGATGGACATGATGCCGCTGAAGGCCTGCATCAGCGCCTCATAGCCGGGGCTGTCCTTGCGGGGGCCGGTCCGGCCGAAGGCCGAGACGGAGCAGTAGATGAGCCGCGGGTTGATATCGGCGAGCCCCTCGTAGCCGAGGCCGAAGGACTCCATGGTGCCGGTGCGGAAGTTCTCGACGAGGGCATCGGCCCCGCGGGCGAGGTCCCTGACGACCTGCGCCCCCTCGGGAGCCTTGAGGTCCAGCGCCATCCCGCGCTTGTTGCGGTTGAAGAGGAGGTAGGCCGCGGCCTCCCCGTCCCGGTACGGCGGCCAGGTGCGCGACTCGTCGCCCTGGCCCGTGTCCTCGATCTTGATCACGTCCGCGCCGAGATCGGCGAGCAGCGCCCCGCACCAGGGGCCCGCGATGACGCGCGAGAGATCGATGACGCGGACCCCCGCGAGCGCCAGCGGAAAGGAGCTCATGGACGCTACTATGGACGAAAGCTGGGGAGGTGGCAACGGCCAAGATCCCGCCCGGCCGGTTGCGCGGGGCGCGCTGCGCGCAGCCGGCCGAGCGCAGGCTCAGCCCTTGAGCGCCTCGTGGACCCTGCCGACCATCTTGGCGCCGGGGTTGACCAGCGTCTTGTCCCCCTCGTCCTTCCACTTGGACGGACAGGCCTCGTTGGTCTTCTTGGCCATGTAGATGTTGGCCTTGAACTTCCGCAGCAGCTCGTCGATGTTGCGGCCCATGTTGTAGAAGTTCACCTCGGAGTTGAGCAGCGTACCCTCGGGGTTGATGATGAACGTCCCCCGGAGCGCCAGCCCCGTGCCCTCGTCGTAGACGCCGAACATCCGCGAGACCTTCCCCGTGGGGTCGGCGCCCATCGGGTACTTGACCTGGGCCAGCTCCTTCTCGTCCCGCTGCCACGCCAGGTGCACGAACTGGGTGTCCGTGCTCACCGTGACGATATCACACCCCATCCTGACGAACCGCTCGTGCTGCTCTGCCAGAGCAGCGAACTCGGTCGCTCAGACGAACGTGAAGTCGGCCGGATAGAAGAAGAGGATGGTCCAGCGCTTCTTGGCGAGCTGCTCCGACAGGCTGAGCTTGCCGAAGTCGCCCCTGGCCGGTTCGTACGTGGTGAGCGAGAAGTCCGGCACCTTCTGGCCGAGCTTGAGTCCCCCATCCATCTCGGACATGCCTTGGCGCCTCCTGTGCGCGTGGTCGGTTGAGGGGAGCTTCCGGCTCCTGCGACGCCCCATATGCTACTCATCTCCGGCAAGCTCTGCCCGGCGATCTGCGCCGGGAGCCCCCGGGGCCGGAGGGCTGGGCTATGATGGGTCAGCCCACACGGAGGGGGCGCACCCATGCTCACCGCCGCCGAGTTCATCAAGGCCGGGATCACGCAGCTTCACCGTTCGCTGGACAAGGCCACCGCCGACCTCACCCCGGAGCAGCTGCACGCGGTGCCGGGCGGCCACCCCGGGGCCAACACCATCGCCTTCGAGATCTGGCATCTCGTCCGCACGGAGGACAACGTGGTGCGCTTCGTGATCCAGAACCGGCGGCCCACTGTCTGGACCGAGGGCGGCTACGCCGAGCGGCTTGGCCTGCCGCCCGTGGCCCAGGGGACGGGCATGCCCGTGGCGGAGGCACAGGCCCTCCGCATCAAGGACGTCCCGCTGTTCAGGGAGTACGTGCGGCAGGTGTGGGCGAGCACTGACGAGCTGTTCGCCGGGGCCGATCCCGCGACGCTCGAGAAGACCGTGGTCGTCAAGCCGCTGGGGGAGATGCCCGCCATCCGCGCGCTGGGCCAGGTCGTGCTCACCCACGGGTTGACTCATCTGGGCGAGATCGAGCTGATCCGCACCCTCGTCGGCACGGGCCCCGTCGTCTCCGTCTAGGCCACCCGGAGTACGTTGACAGCGTGCGGCGGCGGGAGCACGCTGGACCCGAGAGGCCGCGCGATGAAGGAAGCTTGGTTCATCACCATTGTGTCCGGGGGGCAGACGGGAGCGGATCGCGCCGCGCTCGACTGGGCCACCGCCCACGGCGTGCCTCACGGCGGCTGGTGCCCCCGCGGGCGGCTGGCCGAGGACGGCACGATCGACTCGCGCTACCACCTCACCGAGACGCCCGACGAGCACTACTCGCAGCGGACCGAGTGGAACGTCAGGGACTCGGACGGCACGGTCATCTTCTCCGTCGCCGATGAGCTGGCGGGCGGGTCCAGGAGCACCGCCGAGTTCGCCCGCCAGTGGAGCAAGCCCTGCCTGCATCTCTCCCGCGCCGCGACTCCGAACGGGGCCGGTGAGCGACTCCGGCGCTTCCTGAGAGAGCATGGCATCCGCGTCCTCAACATCGCCGGGCCGCGTGGCTCCGACGAGCCGGAGGTGGGCGACTTCGTCAAGGAGATCCTCTCGGAGGCGTTCTTCTCGCCCGAGGACCCCTGAGCCCGGCTGGGAATGCCGCGCCGTGGGCGGCGCCCCGCGCGAGCGCCGGCTCCAGCCGCAGCAGGGAGGCCCCTCAGCCTTCCTGCTTGTGCCCGGGGGTATAGTGACCACAGGGGGGCATGACCCTTCCCCCTTGGAGGTGACAGCAATGGGATCGACACGGTCGACTCTCGCTCGATCCATTCGTGCTGTCTCGATACAGATCGCCAGCCCGCTCCTGCCGCTGGGGCTCGTGACGCTCGCCCTGGCCCGGGAACGCACCGCGTTGCCGGCTCCCACTGCGCTGCCGGTTCCCACCGCGCCGCCGCTCCCCCAGGTCCCGGACGACGCCATCGCCGGCGGGGCGGTGGCGATCCCCCTGGTCCTGCTGATCCTTGCAGTGGTTCTCGCAGTGAGGCTCGTGGACCTGCGGCGCCAGCGCGCCCACGAGGCGGGTCAGCTGGAGGCGAGGATCGCGGAGGCGCTGGCGACAGAGGGCGCACTGGCAGGACTTCCCGTCACGCCCAGGGTGCGCGTGCCGCTGTGGAGCGATGAGCCGGTGGTGGAGGTGACGGGCCAGGTTCCCGCCCCCGAGATCGAGGCGGCGGCCCTGCGGGTGGTGGAGCGCGAGGCGTCGGCGGTGGCCTCGGGCGTCCGCGTCGAGGACCACCTCCGCGTGGTCCGCGCGCCCCGCGCCGCGTAACGAGTCGGGGTCAGGTCTTGCATTACGACATCGGGCAGGGTGCGGCCTTGCCTGGCCATATGGTGTTGGATTGCAAGACCTGACCCCCCTGGCCGCCTGCCCCTTGACAGGGCCGCGGCGGCCCCGCTAACATGCCGCGTCGATCGAACGCTCGATCAAGACGACCCGCGCCCCGCGCCGAGGCCCATGCGATACTCGCTTGCCGACCAGACTGTGAGGGACGCCGCCTCCTGGGAGGAGGCCTGCGCCCGCCATGTCTGGAAGATCCCGGCCCGCTACAACATCGCGTGGGACTGCTGCGACAGGCACGCCGACGGTAGCGGCCGGCCTGCCCTCCTCTGGGAGGACGGGCACGGCGGGGGCGCGGCCTTCTCCTTCGACGATCTCAAGCGTCTCTCCGACCGCGTCGGCGGCGGGCTGCGCGCGCTGGGCGTCGAGCGGGGGGCGCGCGTGGCGCTCATGCTGCCGCAGACCCCCGAGCATGCCGCCGCGCAGCTCGGCATCTTCAAGGCGGGGGCGGTGGCCGTGCCGCTCTCTCGCCTCTTCGGCCCCGACGCCCTCCGCTATCGCCTCGACGATTCCGGCGCCCGCGCGATCTTCACGGACGCCGAGAACCTCCCGAAGATCCTGGCGCTGCGCGAGACGCTGCCGGGCCTGGCCCACGTGGTGCTCTGCGATGGCGGGCCCCGGCCTGCGCCGGCGCCCGGGCTCCTCACCTTCGACGAGGTGCTCGCCGCCTCGGCCGGGGACTTCGCGGCCGAGGACATGGAGGCCGAGGCGCCGGCGCTGCTCATCTACACCTCCGGGACCAGCGGTCCGCCCAAGGGGGCACTCCACGCCCACCGCTACCTCCTCGGCTACAACGGCGTGGACTACGCCAACAACCTGTTCCGCCCGGGCGACCTCTACTGGAGCCCCGCGGACTGGGCCTGGGTGGGCGGGCTCCTGGTCGGGCTCTTCGGCCCGCTGGCCTACGGCATCCCCGTGCTGGCCTCGGCGGCGCGCTTCGATCCCGTGGGCGCGCTGGAGCTGATGGAGCGCCGGGGCGTCACCAACACGCTCCTCTCCGCGACGGCGCTCAGGAAGATGGCCATCCAGGTCGAGGACCCGCGCCGCTTCAAGCTCAGCCTCCGCTGCATTCTCAGCGGCGGCGAGCGCGTGACCCCGGAGATCGCGCAGTGGACGGAGGAGCGCCTCGGCATCCCGATCAACGAGGTCTACGGCCAGACCGAGGCCAATCTCCTCATCGGCGAGAACGACCCCCACACTCCGCCGCGGCGCGAGCCCCTGGGCCGGCCATACCCGGGGCACGAGGTGGCCATCGTGGACGAGGACGGGCGCGTGGTCCCGCCGGGTGAGCTGGGTGTCATCGCCGTGCGCCGCGGAGATCCCGTCATCATGCTCGGCTACTGGAACCGCCCCGAGGCCACCGCGGCCGCCTACCGCGGCGACTGGTTCTCCACCGGTGACCTCGGCGTCATGGACCGGGAGGGGTATGTCCACTTCAAGGGGCGGGCCGACGACGTGATCGGCAGCGCGGGCTTCAGGATCGGCCCCGCGGAGGTGGAGGGCTGCCTCCTCGAGCACCCGGCGGTGGAGCAATGCGCGGTCATCGGCGTTCCGGACGACACGCGCGGCGAGGCCGTGAAGGCCTTCGTGATCCTGGTGCCGGGGCAGGCGCCGTCCCCGGCCCTGGCGGAGGAGCTGATGGGGCACGTCAAGACGCAGCTCGGCGCCTTCCAGCGCCCGCGCGAGATCGAGTGGGTGGATGAATTGCCCATGACGGTGTCGGGGAAGATCAAGCGCGCCGAGCTGCGCCAGCGGTCGCAGGCCGCGGCAACGGCGCGCCGAGAGGAGGGACGCTGATGGCGCCCGTGCCCGTGAGCGAGTGGGGACGCCGGCTGTCGGACGCGATCCGCGAGGCCGTCGACCGGGGCGACCTCGCCGCGGCGCGCCGCCTCGTCGTCGAGGGCGACGGCCAGGCCAGGAGCCTCGAGAAGGAGTACTCCCTCATGTACAAGGGGCTCGGCATCACGCTGCGCGTGCTGCTGGGCCAGCTCCGCGAGCTGCCGCCGCGCGGCGACCTGCCCGCCCTCCTCGCGCGCTTCACGGGGGAGATGGCGGCGCGGATGACGCAGGCCTACGGGAGGCCGGAGGCGCAGCCGGCCGTCGAGGCGGCCCGTGCCCTCGCCGCGCCCTCGGCGGGCGAGAGTCTCGCGGCCGCGGTGGAGCGGACGGGGCGCTTCCTCTCGGCGGCCGAGGAGGTCTTCACGCGCGAGCAGTCCCGCCTCGCCGCGGAGGTCGTGCGCGCGCTGGACGATGGGGACGCCGCCCGGGCCCGGGCGCTGGTGGACGAGAAGGAGCAGCGCCAGTACGTCCCGCTCCACGACCGGATCATCCTCTTCATGGCGCAGGTGTTCGGCCACGTGCTGACGCACCATGGCCCCGACGAGCTCCAGCGCTTCCACCTGGGCTCGGCCGAGGGACAGCGGCAGGGCTTCGAGGGCTGGGAGCGCATGAGCGCGGCCGACTTCGCCCGCGCCAGCGCCTTCCTGCTCAAGCAGCACATGGGGCGCGTCGAGGTGCGGGAGGACGCGGAGAAGTTCACCTGCGCCCAGTCGCTGTGCGGGAGCGGCGGCCGGCTGCGGATCACGGGCGCCTACGAGGGGCCCGGCGCGCTCCCCTTCGTGCCGGGGCCCAGCGCGGCGACGGCGGGCGAGGCGCGCCTGCCCGTCTACTGCTCGCACTGCCCCATCTGGAACGGCGTGGCGCCCATCCAGTGGTTCGGCCGCCCGCACTGGGTCTTCGACGGTCCCGCCCGGCCCGACGGCTCCTGCACGCTGCACATCTACAAGCGGCGCGACGGCGCTCCGGCGGAGTACTTCCGCCGGCTCGGGCTCGCGCCGCCGGCGCGCTGATGCCGCCGCGCGCCCTGTCGGGGCCCGGACGCCGCACGCGGCGTCCCATCGAGACCGTGGTCCAGGACAAGGATCTCGTGGCGGAGCGCCACGAGCAGATCTTCCGTGCGGCGAGCTGCAGCTCTCCGCCGATGCCATCGCCTACCTCTGCTCCATCCTCGCGCTGAGGCGCTGGAACCTCCGCGCGCGGTTCTCGAGCGCGGAGGTGCAGGAGGCGCTGGTCGAGTTCATCCTGCGCGCTCTCGGCGCGGGCAAGGAGGCCGAGCGATGAAGGCGGTGCGCTGGCACGGGCCGAAGGACGTGCGCGTGGAGGAGGTGCCGGAGCCCGCGGCGGCGCCGGGCGAGGTGGTGGTGTCGGTGGCGGCCTGCGGGCTCTGCGGCTCCGACCTGCACGAGTATCTCCACGGGCCCGTGTACATCCCCAAGCGGCCCCACCCGCTGACCGGCGTGATGCCGCCGGTGACGCTCGGCCACGAGTTCTCGGGCCGGGTCGCGGACGTGGGCCGGGGCGTGACGCGCGTCCGGGCCGGCGACAGGGTGACGGTGAACCCGTGTGTCGTCTGCGGAGAGTGCCGCTGGTGCCGGCGCGGCCAGCCCAATCACTGCGCGAAGCTCGCCTCGATCGGCCTCTCGCGCGACGGGGCGCTGGCGCCCTATGTCCTGGTCCCTGAGTACGGCTGCCACTTGCTCCCGGCCGAGGTGAGCGACGAGGCCGGGGCCACGGTGGAGCCGCTGGCGGTGGCGGTGCACGCGGTGCGTCGGGCGCGGCTGGCGGGCGGCGAGCGCGTCGTCGTCATGGGCGCCGGCCCCATCGGGCTCCTCGTGCTCCAGGTGCTCCGGGCGAAGGGCGCCTCGTGGGTGGCCGTGGTGGAGCCCCGCGCCGACCGGAGGCGGCATGCCCAGGCCCTCGGCGCCGATGTCGTCCTGGACCCCGGCGCGGGCGATCCCTCGCAGGCCATCGCCGAGGCGACCGACGGCGATCGGGCGGGGGTCGTCTTCGAGTGCGTGGGCAGCGCCGCCGCCTTCGCGGGCGCCTTCCGCGCCGCGGGGAAGATGGGGCGCATCGTGCTCGTGGGGCTCACGCCGGAGTCGGTGCCGCTCAACGCGCTGCTGCTCCTGGCCCACGAGAAGGAGCTCGTGGGCTCCTCGGCCTACACCGACGAGTTCCCCGAGGCCATCTCGCTGCTCGCGCGGGGGCTGGTGCGGACGGCCCCGCTCATCACGGCCCGCGTGCCGCTCGAGCGGAGCCGGGAGGACGGGCTCGAGGCCCTGCTCAGGAAGGACGACGGCCACATCAAGATCCTCGTCATGTCCGGGACGGGAGGGCGGTCATGAACTTCGAGCTCACCGACGACCAGCGTTCGCTCCAGGCCCTCTGCCGGGATTTCGCCCGGAAGGAGATCATCCCCAACAGGGACGAATGGAACACCGCGGGGCGCTTCCCCATCGAGGTGTTCCGGAAGATGGCCGACCTGGGCCTGATGGGGCTGCTCGTGCCCGAGGAGTATGGCGGCACGGGCGTGGGTGCCGTGGCCTACGCGGCCGCCATGGAGGAGATCGGGAAGGCCGACCAGTCGGTGGCCTCCACCTGGAACGCGCATCTCACCATCGGCTCGCTGCCGCTGCTCTACTTCGGCACCGAGGCGCAGAAGCAGCGCTGGCTCGTGCCGCTGGCCCGCGGCGAGAAGCTCGGCGCCTTCGGCCTCACCGAGCCCGGGGCGGGATCGGATGCGCGCGGCATCCGCACCACGGCCACCCGAGACGGCGACGGCTGGGTCATCAACGGCACCAAGATGTTCATCACCAACGCCGGCACCGAGATGAGCCTGGGCGTGACGCTGCTCGCCGTGAGCGGCACCCGCCCCAACGGCGAGCGCGAGTACTCGGCCTTCCTGGTCGAGCGGGGGACGCCGGGCTTCAACGTGGGCAGGAGGATCCCCAAGATCGGCTGGCACTCCGTGGACACGCGCGAGCTGATCTTCGAGGGTTGCCGCATCCCGGCCGACAACCTCGTAGGGAAGCAGGGGGTGGGGCTGCGGCAGTTCATGAAGGCGCTGGCCATCGGCCGGATCAGCGTGGCCGCGCTGTCGCTGGGCTGCGCGGCGGCCTGCCTGGAGCTGGCGCTGGACTACGCCAAGCAACGCCGGCAGTTCGACCAGCCCATCAGCCAGTTCCAGGGCATCCAGTTCAAGCTGGCCGACATGGCGGTGGCCGTGGAGAACTCGCGGCTCCTCATCTACAAGGCGGCGTGGCTCTACGACCAGGGGCGGGAGTTCGCCAAGGAGGCGGCCATGGCGAAGCTCTACGCCTCGGACACCGCCATGGCGGCGGCCTCCGAGGCCGTGCAGATCCACGGCGGCTACGGCTACACCGACGAGTACGTGGTCTCCCGCTTCTTCCGCGACGCCAAGATCCTGCAGATCGGCGAGGGGACCAACGAGATCCAGCGCATGGTCATCGCGCGGCTGCTCGGCTGCTGAGCCGCCGCGCAGGGGAGAGGGCATGAGGGAGCCGACGCGGGAGCAGGGCCTCGCGATCTACCGGATGATGCAGCTCATCCGGCGCTTCGAGGAGCGCGTGGCCGAGTGCTTCGCCGGGGGCGAGATCCCCGGCTTCATCCACCTGTCGGTGGGCCAGGAGGCGCCGCCGGCGGCGGTGTGCGCGCTGCTCGGGCCCGACGACCTCGTGGGCGCCACCCACCGCGGCCACGGGCAGTGTCTCGCCAAGGGCGCCCCGCCCGACCGCATGATGGCCGAGCTGTTCGGGCGCGCCACGGGCACCTGCCGCGGCAAGGGCGGCTCCATGCACCTCTGCGACATGGCCCATGGAGTGCTGGGCACCAACGGGGTCGTGGGGGCGAGCCTGCCCATCGCCGTGGGCACAGCGCTCGCCTCCCGCGTCCGCGGCTCGGGGCAGGTGACGGCCGCCTTCTTCGGGGACGGGGCGGCCAACACGGGGGCGGCGCACGAGGCGCTGAACCTGGCCAGTGTCTGGGAGCTGCCCGTGGTCTTCGTCTGCGAGAACAACCTCTACGCCGAGTTCACGCCGCAGTCGGTCCACACCAAGGCCGGCTCGATCGCCCAGCGCGCGGGAGCCTACGGCATGCGCGGCGTGCGCGTGGACGGCAACGACGTGCCGGCCGTCTTCGCCGCCGCCGCCGAGGCCGTGGAGCTGGCGCGGGGCGGTCGGGGCCCGACCCTCATCGAGGCCATGACCTACCGCTTCCGCGGCCATCACGAGGGCGATCCCATGGCCTATCGCCAGAAGGCGGAGCTGGAGGAGTGGCGCGCGAAGGACCCGCTCCCGCGCTTCCGCGGCTGGCTCGGCGAGCGCGGCTGGCTGACCGACGCCGAGCGCGCGCGGCTCGAGGCCGAGGTCCAGGCCGAGGTGAACGCGGCCACCGAGTTCGCCAGGCAGAGCCCGTGGCCCGCGCCCGAGGCGGCCCTCGAGGGCGTGTATGCCTGAGATCAGGTACGTGAAGGCCATCGCGGATGCCATCACCGAGGAGATGGCCCGCGACGAGCGCGTCATCCTCCTCGGCGAGGATGTGGGGGCGCCGGGCGGCACGTTCGGGGCGACCAAGGGGCTGCTCCAGCAGTTCGGCGGCGAGCGCGTGCGCGACACGCCGATCAGCGAGACGGCCATCGTCGGCGCGGCGATCGGCGCGGCCGCCAACGGACTGCGCCCCATCGTCGAGATCATGTTCATGGACTTCATCGGCACCTGCTGGGACCAGGTCGTGAACCAGATGGCGAAGATGCACTACATGTTCGGCGGGCAGGTGCGGCTGCCCGTGGTGCTGCGCACGCACACGGGCGCCGGGCTCAATGCCGGCCCCCAGCACTCGGGGAGCCTCGAGGCGTGGGCTGTGCACGTGCCCGGGCTCAAGGTCGTCATGCCCAGCACGCCCGCCGACGTCAAGGGGCTCCTCAAGTCGGCGATCCGCGACGACAACCCCGTCATCGTCGTCGAGAACAAGACCCTCTACGCCACGAAGGGCGAGGTGCCGGCGGGAGAGCACCTGGTGCCCATCGGCCGGGCCGAGGTGAGGCGCGAGGGGAAGGACGTCACCGTGGTCGCCCTGTCGCGCATGGTCCACGAGGCCCTCAAGGCGGCCGACCTGCTCTCGAAGGACGGCATCAGCGCGGAGGTGCTGGATCCCCGGACGCTGTCGCCGCTCGATCGCGATGCGCTCCTCGGCTCCGTGGCCAAGACGGGCCGGCTGGTGATCGCCCACGAGGCCTGGGGGCCGTGCGGGTTCGGCGCCGAGATCGCGGCCATCGCGGCGGAGGGGGCTTTCCGCTCGCTCAAGGCGCCGGTCAGGCGGGTCACGCCGCCCTTCACGCCCGTGCCCTTCAGCCCGCCCATGGAGAAGCGCTGGCTGCCCGACGCGGGGAAGATCGCCGCGGCGGTACGGGAGGTGTGCGCCTGATGCGGGTGAAGGTGAAGATGCCCAAGCTGGGGCTCACGATGACCGAGGCCACCATCGTCGAGTGGCGGAAGGCGGTGGGCGAGGCCGTCGCGGCGGGGGAGCCCCTGCTCGTCATCGAGACAGAGAAGGCCGAGGTCGAGGTGGAGGCCCCGGCCAGCGGCACGCTGGTGGAGATCGTGGGACAGGTGCGCGCGGTGTACCCCATCGGCGAGGTGCTCGCCGTCATCGACATGCCCGGAGGCGCATAGTGCCGGGATACCTGGCGCGCGAGGCGCCCGGGTCCGGAGGGCGGGCCCACCAGACACACGCCGGGTGGCTCGCCTGGACGCCGCACCTCGCTCGGGCGGGCCGAGCGCGACCCCCCATCCCCCACAGGGGGCGGCGCGAGGCGAAGCGACCCGCGATCGCGCGCTCGCCCCGCCCTGCGCATCGGGCGGCGCCACGGCTCGCCACAGGGTGCGCCCGGCGGGCCCGCCCCCCGGACCCCGGCGTCAGCCGCTTCCGCGGCACTTTTCTTGGGAGGTACCTGGAGGAGCCATGGCGACGAGTAACGATCTGAAGGGGACGGTGGCGCTGGTGACGGGAGCCAGCCGCGGGCTGGGCCGCGCCATGGCGCTGGCGCTGGGGGAGGCGGGCGCTGATCTCGCGCTGGCAGCCCGCAGCCAGCCGGACCTCGAACGCACGGCGGAGGAGGCGCGGCGCCACGGCGTGCGCGCGGAGATCTTCAGGGCCGATATGCGCGAGCCCCGGGCCATCGAGGCGATGGTGGCGGCGGCGGAGACGGCCTTCGGCAGGATCGACGTCCTCGTGAACAATGCCGGGATCTCGGGCGCGGAGAAGCGGTTCGTGGACCTGACGGCCGAGGAGTGGGACGAGGTGCTCGCCGTGGACCTGCGCGCGCCCGCGCTCTGCGCCCGCGCGGCGGCGCGCGGGATGATCGAGCGCAAGCGCGGGCGCATCGTCAACATCGCCTCCATCGGCGGGCTCGGGGCCATGGCGCGGCTGGGCCCGTACTGCGCCAGCAAGGCGGGGCTCATCCAGCTGACCAAGGTGATGGCGCTGGAGCTGGCCCGCTACAACGTGCAGGTCAATGCGCTCTGTCCCGGCTACTTCGCCACACCGATGAACGAGACCTTCTTCGCCTCGCCCACCGGCCAGGAGGTCATCAAGCGCTCGATCCCGCTGCGCCGGCTCGGCGATCCGGTGGAGCTGGGCCCGACCATCGTCTACCTGGCCTCCGAGGCCTCGCGCTTCATGACGGGATCGGTGCTGGTGATCGACGGCGGCCAGCTCCTGACATGAGCGCCTACAACCTCGCGGGCATCCTCGCCCATCACGCCGACCGCTTCCCCGAGCGCCCCTGCCTCGTCTGGGGCGACGAGACGATCAGCTACGCCGAGCTCGACCGGCGCGCCGGCCTGGCCGCGGCGGGGCTCGCCTCGCTGGGCATCAAGCGCGGGGACGTGGTCGCCCTCCTCCTCTACAACTGCCCCGAGTTCATCGAGGCGATGTTCGCGGTGGCCCGTCTCGGCGCCGTCGTCATGCCGGTCAACTGGCGGCTCGCGGGGGCGGAGGTCGCCTACATCGCGAGCCACGCCGGCGCCGCCGCGCTGATCTCGGAGCCCGAGCTCCTGCCGCTGGCCGAGGCCGCGCGGACGCGGCTCGGCGGCGCGCGCTTCATCTCGGTGGGCGAGGCCCCCGCGGGGTGGACGCGCTTCGACGCCCTCCGCGAGGCCGGCCCCCCGCCCCCGCCGGCGGCCGTGGACGGGGACGACCTCCATCGGCTGATGTACACCTCGGGCACGACGGCGCGCCCCAAGGGCGTGATGATCACGCATGCGAACCTGTACTGGAAGAACATCGGCCACGTGGTGGAGTTCGGCCTCACGGGCGCCGACAAGGGGCTGGCCTGCGGGCCGCTCTACCACGTGGGGGCGCTGGACCTCACGAGCACTACGATCCTCTACGTCGGCGGCACCATCCTCATCCACAGGAAGTTCGAGGCCGACGCCGTGCTGGACGCCCTCGAGAGGCGCCGCATCTCCAATGTCTGGCTCGCCCCGTCCATGGTCAACGCCCTCCTGGCGCACCCGACGCTCGAGCGCCGCGACCTCTCGGGCGTCAGGCTCATCATCGACGGCGGCGAGAAGATGCCTTTGCCCCTCATCGAGCGGCTGGTGCGCGCCTTCCCCAGCGCCTGGTTCGCGGATGCCTATGGCCTCACCGAGACCGTGTCCGGCGACACCTTCCTCGACAAGAAGAAGACGGTGGAGCGACTCGGGTCGGTGGGCAAGCCCTGCATCCACCTGGAGGTCGAGATCTGGGACGAGCAGGACAGGCCGGTGCCGGCCGAGGCGCTGGGCGAGATCGTGCTGCGCGGCCCCAAGGTCTTCAAGGGCTACTGGAAGGATCCCGACGCGACGGCGGCAGCGTTCCGGGGGGGCTGGTTCCACACGGGGGATATCGGGCGGCTGGACAGCGACGGCTTCCTCTACATCGCCGACAGGAAGAAGGACCTCATCATCAGTGGCGGGGAGAACATCGCCTCGCCCGAGGTGGAGCGCGTCCTCTACGAGCACCCGGCGGTGCTGGAGGCCTCGGTGGTGGGCCGGCCCGATCCGAAGTGGGGCGAGGTGCCGGTGGCCTTCGTCGTCTTCCGCGAGGGGCAGCAGGCCTCAGCCGAGGAGCTGATGGAGTTCTGCCGCGCCCGCCTGGCCCGCTTCAAGGTCCCGCGCGCCGTGCGCGTCATCGAGGCGCTACCGCGCAACCCCTCCGGCAAGGTGCTCAAGCGCGTGCTGCGCGAGCAGGCCGCCGCGCCCGGGGCTGCGGCATGACAGCCACCGTGAGGCTCGACCTCGACTGGGCGCCCTCCGCGGCGCTCCTCACCTTCGACAGGCCGGAGGCGCTGAACGCGGTGAACGCCGCGGTGCTCGACGACCTCGAGCGCGCGGTGGACAGGCTGGCCGGGACCGACGCCGTGCGGGTGGTGGTGCTCACGGGAGCGGGGCGCGCCTTCGTGGGCGGCGGGGACATCGCCCACATGGGCGCGCTCACCCCCGACGAGGGCGAGCGCTTCGTCTATCGCGGCCAGGCGCTGCTCCGGCGCCTCGAGCGGCTGCGCCAGGTGTCCCTCGCCGCCGTCAATGGGTGGGCGCTGGGCGGCGGGCTCGAGATCGCGCTGGCCTGCGACCTGCGCCTCGCCGCCGAGACGGCGGAGCTGGGGGTGCCCGAGGTCTCCGTTGGGCTCATCCCCGGCTGGGGCGGCACCCAGCGGCTGGTGAGGCTCCTGGGCCGCGGCATCGCCAAGGACCTGGTCTTCACCGGCCGCCGCGTTCCCGCGGCCGAGGCGCTCGCCCTCGGTCTGGTCAACCGCGTCGTGCCGGCGGACGGGCTCCTCGAGGCCTGCCGCGCGATGGCGGCCGCCATCGTCCGCAACAGCCCCATCGCCGTGCGCCAGGCCAAGAAGGCCATCGACGAGGGCGCCGATCTCTCGCTCGACCAGGGCCTTGTCGTCGAGGCCGAGGCCTGGCTCGTCAACTTCTGCTCGGCCGACCGCGTGGAGGGGCTGCGCGCTTTCGTGGAGAAGCGACGCCCCGCGTGGCGCGGCCACCACGGGGCGGCGGGGTAGCCCGGGTTGCCATGGACTTCC
>JACPIQ010000043.1 GCA_016188005.1 Candidatus Rokuibacteriota bacterium
CTTCTACTCGCGTCGGGGTTGCCTGTCAAGGGCATCAGGCCGGCCGGGCGCGCGCGGTCACCCGGACCTCCGGCGTCTCGAGCCGCACCGAGACGAACCGCCGCTCCGTGACCAGGGCGCGGACCAGGTCGACGAGCGGCGTGGCGACCGAGGGCCGGCGTCCGGCGCGGGGCGGCGCGGCCAGCATCGCCTCGACGTGCTCCTCGGGGAACATGATTCGGAGCAGCACCTCCTCGTCGGTGAGGCGGCCGCCGAACCTCGCGCGGACCCGCTCCACCATCGGCGCCGGCGGCTCCACCCGCGCGTGCTCGCGCGCGGCCGGCGTGGCGAGGATCCGGTCCATGACGGAGGAGTCGATGGGCGCCAGCGGCCTGCCGTAGTGGCCGAGCGCGTACTTCACGACCTCCACCGGGATCGTGCGGTAGCGCTCCCCCTGGACCACGTTGATGACCGCCTGGGTGCCGACGAGCTGCGAGGTCGGCGTGACCATGTTCAGGTACCCGAGCTCCTCGCGCACCCGGGCGATCTCCTCCAAGACCTCGGCGAGCCGGTGCGCCAGGCCCGCCTCCGCCAGCTGGGCCGTGAGGTTCGTCATCATGCCGCCCGGCACCTGGTGGCGGTAGTGGAACGGGTCGTACTCGACGGGCCGGCCGAGCGGCTTGCCCGCGGCCTCTGCCTCCGCGCGGAAGTGGGCCGCCATCGCCTGCAGGCCCTCGCCGTCCAGCGCCGCCGGCCGCCCGAGCCGGCGGGCGTAGTCGACCATGCGCTCGGTCGGCGGCAGCGACGTGGCGTGGGCGAGCGGCGAGATGGCCGTGTGCACCGCCTCGACCCCGAGCCGCATGGCCTCGTGGTAGACGAGCGGAGCCAGGCCGGTGGTGCAGTGGGAGTGGATCTCGAGCGGCGTCGAGCCCAGCGCGCCGAGCATGGCCGGCACCAGCGTCCGCGCGCGCTCGGGGGTGAGGAGCCCCGCGGAGTCCTTGAGCAGCACCGCGTCCACCCCGCGCGCGACGAGGCCCCGGGCCGTGGCGGCGAAGAGCGCGTCGGTGTGCACCGGGCTCAGCGAGAACACGAGCGCGCCCACGGTGTACAGGCCGAGCGCCCGGGAGATCCGGATGGCGGCGTCGAGGTTGTCGAGGTCGAAGAGGGCGTCGAAGAGGGTCATCCGCCGGAGGCCGCTGGCGGCCTGGCACCGGATCCAGAGCTCGATGACGTCGTCCGCCACCACGTTGAAGCTGATGAGGCTCTTGCTCCGCACCCAGCCGTTGAGCGGCGTCTCCCGGACCCGCTCGCGGACGAGCCGGATCCGCTCCCACGGGTTCTCCCTGAGGTAGCGGACGCACACGTCGAACGTCACCGCGCCCATCAGGTCGATCGCCTTGAAGCCGATCCGGTCCATGCGCTCGACGATCGGCAACATCATCGCCGTCGGCATGCGCGTCGCCCACAGGCACTGGTGCGCGTCGCGGAGGGTGACGTCGACGACCCGGAGGTCACGCACCGGGCGGGCCCTCGGGCTCGATGAGGACGAGCGGCTGGCCGTACTCGACGAGCGTGGCGTTCTCGACGCAGAAGCGCGCGACCCGCCCGCGCACGCCGGCCGGGATCGAGTTCATGAGCTTCATGATCTCGAGGATGCAGACCGTGTCGGCCGCCTCGACCCGGCCCCCGACCTCCACGAAGGGCGGCGCGCCGGGCGCCGGCGCCCGGTAGAAGGTGCCGACCATCGGCGCCCGCACCGCGACGAGCCCCGGCGGGAGCTCCTCGCCGACGGCCGCCGGCGGCGCGGGCGGCGCGGGCCGACCCGGGGAGGGCGGGGAGACCGCGACCGCGGCCTCGGCAGGCGGCGAGGGCGCCAACGGGGACGCGGGCGCCGAGAGGTCGGCGGCCGTCCGCCGCACGGCGAGCTTGAGGCCGTCGGTCTCCAGGACGAACTCCTCCCAGGCCGAGGCGTCGATGAGCTGCAGGATCGCGCGGATCTCCTCGATCGAGACTGCCATTATCCGTCCTTCCGTAGCTCGTCGCGGATGAGGAAGGGCGAGTCCCTCACCACCGAGAAGGGGTACTGGGGCTCCGCCCACCGGTAGATCGTCGCGGCCCAGTCCCCCTTGATCCCCGCCTCCTCGGCGAAGACCTTGATGGATGGCATCCGGTCCTTCTCGAGCGCGTCGCACGCCAGGCCGGCCTTCTCGAACAGCTTGTGCGTGCGCGCCGCGATGGTCAGCCAGTCCGAGTTCGTCTGATAGCCGATGCGCATGGGGAGCGGCGCGCCGGCCTGCGCCGCGGCGGGCGGCGGGGCCGGGACGGCGGCGAGCCAGGTACCGAACGCGACGAGAACGGCGGCCGCGAGGATCGTGCGCCTCATGGAGTCTCCTTTCGGGTTTCGGGGTGGAGGTGCTCTCGGAACCAGTCCCGCGTGTGGCGCAGCACCGCATCGAGCCCGGCCCCGGCGTAGGTGTCGTAGTGGGCGAGCCCGTCGAGGATCACGAGCCGGCGCGGCTCGCCCGCCCGCTCGAACATCCGCCGCGACT
The DNA here is from genome assembly GCA_016188005.1 of Candidatus Rokuibacteriota bacterium. Taxonomy (NCBI): domain Bacteria; phylum Candidatus Rokuibacteriota; species Candidatus Rokuibacteriota bacterium. Next base: position 2,529 of record JACPIQ010000043.1, read on the forward strand.
CCTCGGGCGGCACGAGAGCGTCGGCGCCGGCGTGGATCCAGAGCATGGCACGCGGCGCGATCCGGTGGACGACCTCCTCGGGGCGGAAGTCGAGGATCGCCTCGGCCGACTCGAGCAACAGGGTGAGATCCCAGGAGGGGAAGGCGGCCTGGCGGGCCTCGCGCGCCGCGCGGGTCGCAGGATCGGGCACCATGATCTCGTGGGAGTGGACGCGCTCGCTCTCGCCCGTCAGCACGCGGCGCACCCGGTCGGCCGCGAGACGCCGCTCGAACTCGGCCCACTCGTCCGGCGCGCGGAGGTGACGGAGCCAGCGGCCGCCGTCGCCCAGCCCCACGTTGCTGACGGCGCAGCGGACGCGGGGGTCGAGGGCCGCGGCGTAGGTCACGGTGGCGCCGCCGAAGCTGGTGCCGAAGAGGGCCAGGCGCCGGGGGTCCACGCCGGCGAGCTGCCCCAGGTAGCTGAGGGCGTTCCGGATGTCGGCGACCTGTGCCTGCGGCAGGAGGCGACCCCGGGGCTGGCCGCCGCTCCCGCCGAAGTACCGGTAGTCGATCACGAGGGCCACGTAGCCCTCTCCGGCGAGGCGGGTCGCGATGTCGGGGAGGATCATCTCCTTGAGCGCCGTGAAGCCGTGGCAGAGCACGACGCCGGGCCGGCCGCCGTCGCCGGAGGCGCCGGCGGGCCGGAACAGGAGCGCCTCGATGGGCTCGCCCTCGCTGAAGAACCGGACGATCTCGCCGCCGGCTCTCGTCGGAGCGCCCGCGCCACTCACGACTTCACCAGGCACACCGACGCGACGGCGGGCCGGGCCGCCAGCTCCTTCACGAGCGTGAGGAGCGGGGTGGTCGCCACCGGGTACGCGGTGCGGATCGGCCGGGCCGCCACGAGCTGGCCGTACTGGTCGGCGTCGTAGAAGACGGCCAGCAGGAGGTCGTCGTCCGAGGCGAAGGGGCCGCGGTCGCGACGCACGCGCTCGAGCGCCGGCGGCAGGAGCTCCCCCGGGCGTGCGGTCACCGGCTGCTCGTTCCGCACGATCCGGTCCAGCACCTGCGGGTCCACCGGCGCGGCCAGCTCCCCGTAGTAGCCCAGCGCGTAGCGCCGCACCTCGTCGGGCACCGTCGCGTACCGCTCGCGGCCGATCACGTTCAGCACGGCCTGCGTCACGACGAACTGGGCGAAGGGGGAGACGACGATCGGGTAGCCCAGCTCCCGGCGGACGCGCGCCGCCTCCTCGAGGATCTCCTCCAGCCGGTGCTCGAGCCCCAGGTCGCGCAGCTGGCTCCGGAGGTTGCTGATCATCCCCCCCGGCACCTGGTGCTCGTAGTGGAAGGGGTCGTACTCCGCGATCTCGCCGAGCGGCTTGCCCTCCCGGGCCGCCACGTAGCGGAAGTAGTCGGCGACGGGACGGAGCCCCTCGACGTCGAGGTCGACCTCGAACCCCAGGCGCCGCGCGTTGGTGGCCACCCACTCCGTCGGCGGGTGGGAGGCGCCGTGGGCAAGCGGCGAGGTGGCGGTGTGGACGGTGTCGACCCCCAGACCGATCGCGTCGAGCGCGCAGAGCGGGGCGAGCCCGGTCAGGCAGTGCGAGTGGAGCTGGAGGGGCCGGTCACCGACCGCCGCCCGGAGCACCGGCACGAGCGTCCGCACGCGGTCGGGGGTGAGGAGCCCGCTCGGGTCCTTGAGAAAGACGGCGTCGACGCCCAGGCCGACCAGCGCGCGCGCCTTGGCCGCATAGTAGGCGTCGGTGTGCACGGGGCTCAGCGTGTAGACGATTCCGCCGTCGACGTAGAGCCCCGCGGCCTTGGACGCCCGCACCGGCACCGCCATGTTCCGCATGTCGTTCAGGGCGTCGTAGGGGGTGACGTAGCGGATGCCGTTGGCGGCGATGCGCCGGGCGGTGAGCTCCACCACGTCGTCGGGGAAGAACTCGAAGGTGAAGAGGCTCTGGGCACGGGTCATCACGATGAGCGGGGTGCGGGTGATCGCCCGGCTCATGATCCGCATCCGCTCCCACGGGTCCTCCAGGAGATAGCGCACGCACACGTCGAAGACGGCGCCCCCGACGAGGTCGATCGCCTCGAAGCCCACCCGGTCGAGGATCGGCGCGACCGGGAGCATCATCGCGGTCGTCATGCGCGTCGACCAGAGGGACTGGTGGGCGTCGCGGAGGGTGACGTCGATCAGCCCGACCTTTCGGGTCGCGGCGCTCCGGGGGCTCACGGCGTCCGCGCCTCCCGCGTCACGTCCCGATCAGCTCGCCGAGCCGCTTCCGCAGCGCGATGAACCCGGGATGCGCGAAGTCCCGCGGCCGCGGCAGGTCGACCGCGAGGTTCGCCTTGATCCGCGTCGGCTTCTCGGTCAGCACGATGATCCGCTCGGCCAGATAGACGGCCTCCTCGAGGCTATGGGTGACGAAGACGACCGTCGTCTTCCGCTTCTCCCAGATGCGCAGCACTTCCGCCTGCATCGTCATGCGCGTCTGCCCATCGAGCGCGGCGAATGGCTCGTCCATGAGGACGAGATCCGCGTCCACCGCGAAGGCACGGGCGATGGCGACCCGCTGTTTCATGCCGCCCGAGATCTGGTACGGGTAATAGTCCTCGAAGCCCCCGAGCCCGACCAGCTCGATCATCTCCTGCACGCGGCGGTCGACCTCGGCGCGCGGGACCCGCTTGATCTCGAGCCCGATCCGGATGTTGTGGCGCACCGTCCGCCAGGGCCAGAGGGAGGGCTCCTGGAACACGAAGGCCAGCTCGTGGCGGCGGGGATCGACGGGGACCCCGTCGATCGTCACCGACCCTTCGGAACACGGGACGAGGCCGGCCATCAGGTTCGCCACCGTGGTCTTGCCGCACCCGCTGCGACCAAGCAGGCAGAGGAACTCGTTCTCCGCGATCGAGAACGTCAGCCGGTCGAGCACGACCAGCTCCCCGAAGCGCTGGGAGACGTCCACCTCCACCGTTCGGCTCACAGGCTCACCTCCCAGCGCCAGCGGAAGAGGCGCTTCTCGATCCGGATCAGGACCTCGTTCATGAGAAGGCCCAGCACACCGATGAGGATCATTCCCACCACGATCTCGGGGATCCGGAGAAGCTCGGCGTAGTTGACCATCATCCGCCCGATCCCCGTCGTCTCCCCGCCGCTCATCTCCGCCGCGACGATGGTCATCCACGCCGTGCCCATGCCGACGCGCATGCCGCCCAGGATGTCAGGGAGCACGGAGGGGATCACCACCCGCGTGAGGATGTACCAGCGCCCGGCCCCGTGGACCTTGGCTACGTTCTTGTGGATCAGATCCACGCGTGGCACGCCGACCAGGGTCGCGACGAAGATCGGGAAGAAGGCGCCGAGCCAGATGAGGAACACGTACCGGGAGAACCCGGAGAGCAGCACGATCGTCAGGGGAATCCACGCGATCGGCGGGATGAAGCGGAACGGCTCCAGCGCGGCCCGTGTGCCGATGTACAGGGGCTTGTAGAGTCCCATCAGGAGGCCCAGCGGCACGCCGAGCACGACGCCCATCGAGAAGCCGGCGAGCAGTCGGAACAGGCTCCAGCGGATGTGGGTGAGCAGCGAGTTCCCGGTGACGTCGCCGTTGACCCAGAGGTCGCCCATCGCCCGCCACACCTGGAGCGGGCTGGGGAAGAAGACGGAGTGGACGAGCCAGGTTGCCGCCTGCCAGACGGCCAGCACGGCCAGCGCCGCCAAGACGTTGTGAAGCAGCACCCGGACCGGCCACCGCTCGTGCGCGGCGGCGGGGCGCGCCGCCGCGCGTGCGACCGCGCGGACCTCAGCCTCGACCTTCATCGTCGGCCCCCCGCTACTTCTTCGGCTCCCACCCCTTGAGCGACTCCTCGGCCTTGCGGAGGGGGGCGTAGTCGACGAACCGCTTCATGTAGTCGTCGAAGCTCTTCACCCGCTCGGCCGTGATCTTCTTGGTGTCGAGCAGCGCCTGGAAGATGATCTGCGAGCTCTTGAGCTCCATGTACGGGTCGGTGATCTTGACCTGGCCCTTCCCGAGCCGCGCGACCTCGAGCGCGTCGGGGAAGTTCATCGCCTTCGCGATGAGCCGAAGCCCCTCGTCCTCGTGCTTCTCGTAGTAGCGCATCCCCTTGACGAGCGCGCGGGTGAAGCCCAGGGCGACGTCGGGGCTCGACTTGACGATCTGGCGGTTGAGGACCACCTGGAGGCTCTCGGCCCCGGGGATGACGGGCAGCGGCGCCAGGTAGTGGGCGCCCTTCACCGACCGCACGGTGGTGGCGGCGACGGTCTCCCAGCAGAGGACGCCGGCCACCTCGCCCTTCTCGAGCATCGCCACCAGGTCCGTGATCTTGGCGGAGACGTGCTCGACCTTGATCCCGTGCGCCTTCTCGTAGAGCGTCAGCATCGTGTCGTGGATCGTCCCCAGGCCCGGCGTCCCGACGCGCTTGCCGTTGAGGTCCTTCGCCGACCTGATCTCCGGGCGCGCCACCAGCGGAGCGTTCCCCTTCGTGATGGACATCAGGACGACGAAGTCCGAGCCCTGGGCCGCGGCCTGGATGTAGGGCCCGAGTCCCGCCATCAGTGCGTCCACCTCCCCCTTGTTGTAGTCGAGGAGCGTGGCGGGGCCGTTCGGATACGTCCGGCGGACGGTCGTGATCCCCTCCTCCCTGAAGTACCCCTTCTCGACGGCGATCCAGTACGGGCCGTAGTCCAGCTCGGAGCCGATCTGGTCGCCCACCCTGATCGTCGTCGTCTTCTGCGCGGTCCCGACCCCGGGCTGTCCCGCGACGATGCATACCGCGATCCCGGCCGCCGCCAGCCACGTCACGTGCTTCATGTCGACCGTCCTCCGTCGTCCGCTCGGTTCACTGCACGTCGAACTTGATCCGCGGCTTCGACCAGTACGTGGGCAGCACCGCGAGGCGCGGATGCGGGCCCATCAGGCGCCGCGCCTCGCTCCAGGCCGCGGCGAAGTCCGGCGTGACCATGCAACCCAGACGGTCCCAGTGCTCCCCCGGCCTGGCGCCGGCCATGATGATGCGCCCCGCCGTGGTCATCGCGTACTCGTCCTCGTTGAACAGCCAGAAGGGGTGATACGGATGGTAGGCGCCGCCCGCGCGGTAGCGCGCGACCAGCGCCGGGTCGCGCCCGATGCCCTCCGCCGCGCGGGCGAGCGCCACGAACGAGCGCGTCCGGCCGAACTCCCGGATCGCCTCCTCGTACCCCGGATGGGTGGCGGGATCGACGACGCCCGCGCTGTCGGTGACGCCGATCACGATGCCGCCGTGCCGGAGCAGTGGCGCGCCGAGCCAGAGCCGTGTGGGGAACGCGACCCCCGTCAGCGCAATGAGCGGGTTGGCGGCGAGGCCGTAGAGGAACGCGCGGGCCAGGCCGACGACGAGCACGTCAGCCGGCGGCGTCCGCCGGACGACCCGCCGATCGGCCTCCGCCCAGGCGTCCTCGCGGATCGCCTCGGCGCGACCCGCGAACACGTCGATCACCCCACGCGCGTCGGTCATCCCCTCCACGTAGAAGGTCGCGCGGGCCCGCGCCCGCTCGATCGCCTCGTGGACCGCGGACTTCCTGCGCTGGTACAGCATCGTGCGCGGCTGCCCGTGACAGGAGTCCCGATGGCCGATGCCGTCCCGGCCGTGATGCCCGGCGAAGGCGCGCACCCCGCCGAGCCCCACGACGATCCCTGACCCGGAGTAGCCGCCCCAGATGTTCGCCGCGACGTTGCCGACGTAGATCAGGAGATCACTTTCCATCGCTGCGCGGTTGGCCTCGACGACGTCGCCGAAGGCCGTCGTCCCCAGGTCGACGAGGCCCTCCGCGTCCTCGCAATCGTGGTTCAGGACACGCTCGCCGAAGCGCTTGGTGACCTCGGCGCCGAGGTACGCGCAGAGGCTCTCCCCGCTGAACTTCGGGTGCATCCCGTTCGCGCTGACGAGCGTGATCTCCTCGTCGTCGACGCCCGCTGCCTCCAGGCGCCGGAGGACCGGCGGCAGGACTGCCCGTACTGTCGCCGCCGGCCGGTTGGGATCGTCGAAGGCGATGACGATCCGACGCCGCCCGCTCCGCGGCAGCGCCGGAACGAGGTCCCCGAGCGGCGGCAGGCCGCGCGGCGCGTCCAGAGCCCGCTCGACGAGGAGATGCGGGTCGCCCGCGGCCGGCTGCTCGACGTACTCGAGCACCACCGCGTCGGCCGGCACAGTGATCCCCTCCCGGCCCGCTCCGCAGTCCACGGTCACGACCTGGTGCGGCATCGGACGCTCCCCTTTCTCGTTCTCATGGCGCGCGATCGGTCACGGTCACGGCCTCCCGCCCCGGAGCTCGTCCTCGACCCATCGCGTGTGGACGCGGCCGCTCCCGAAGTCGGGGTGGTCGAGGATCCGGCGGTGGAACGCGATGGTCGTCTCGACGCCCTCGACCTCGAAGCGCCCGAGGGCGGCGCGCATGCGCGCGATCGCCTCGTCGCGGTCGCGGCCGTGGGCGATCACCTTGGCGAGGAGGGAGTCGTAGAACGGCGGCACGACGGCGCCGGGCTCGACGTGCGTGTCGACGCGCAGCCCGGGACCGTCGGGAGCCTTCCAGCGCTCGATCCGCCCCGGCGAGGGGCGGAAGTCCGCGTCGGGCGCCTCGGCGTTGATCCGGCACTCGAGCGCATGGCCGTCGATCCTCACGTCGGCCTGGGCGAGCGCGAGCCGTTCCCCGGCCGCGACGCGGAGCTGGGCGGCCACGAGATCGACGCCGGTCACCACCTCGGTCACCGGGTGCTCCACCTGGATGCGCGTGTTCATCTCGATGAAGTAGAAGCGGCCCGTCGCGGGCTCCAGCACGAACTCCACGGTCCCGGCGCTCTCGTACTTGATCCCACGCGCCAGCGCGAGGGCGGCCGCGCCCATCGCCGCGCGCAGCGCGGGGCTCACACCGGGCGCGGGCGCCTCCTCGAGGACTTTCTGGTGCCGGCGCTGGATCGAGCAGTCGCGCTCGCCGAGTTGGACGGCGGCGCCGAAGCGGTCGGCCAGGACCTGCACCTCGACGTGCCGCACGCCCTCGAGGAACCGCTCGACGTAGAGCCGGCCGTCGCCGAAGGCCGCCTGCGCCTCCGCGTGGGCGGTGCCGAACGCCTCCGCGAGCTCCCCCGCCGACCGCACGACCCGCATCCCCCGCCCGCCCCCCCCGGCCGCGGCCTTGAGCAGCAGCGGATAGCCGATGCTCCGCGCCGCGGCGGCGACCTCCGCGGGGCCGGCGAGGGCGCCGCGCGGCCCCGGCACGACCGGGATCCCGAGCGCGGCGGCGCGCGCGCGCGCCTGGACCTTGTCGCCCATCGCGCGGATCGCCTCCGCCGACGGGCCGACGAAGATCAGACCCGCCTCGGCGCACGCGGCGGCGAAGTCGGCGTTCTCCGCGAGAAAGCCGTAGCCCGGGTGGACCGCGTCGGCACCGACGCCCCGCGCCGTCGCGAGCAGCGCCTGAGCATCGAGATAGCTCCGCGCCGCGGGCGCGGGCCCGATGCACACGGCGCGGTCGGCCAGCCGCGCGTGGAGCGCGCCACGGTCGGCCTCCGAGTAGACGGCCACCGTGCGGAGGCCGAGGACGCGGCAGGCGCGGATCACCCGGACGGCGATCTCGCCCCGGTTGGCCACGAGGACCGTGTTCAGGCGCCGAGCGGCGCCACGGGCATCAGCGGTTGACCGTATTCCACGAGCTCTCCCTTCTCCGCCAGGACCTCGCCGATCCGCCCCCGGCATCCCGTGGTGATCGAGTTCATCAGCGTCACGACCTCGATGATGCAGACGACGTCGTCCGGGTCCACGAGGCTCCCGACCTCCACGAAGGGCGGCGCGCCCGGCCGGGGGGCCCGGTAGAAGGTGCCGACCATCGGCGCCTTCAGCTCGAACTCCCCCTCGGCGGCGCGCTGCTCCCGGCCGGGGCGGGGCGCGACGCCGGGCGCGGGCGCCGCTTCGCGCGGCGTCGAGGCCGCGAGCGGGGGCGCGACGGTCGCCTCGGGCGCCGTCTCAGGGGCCGCTTCCGCCCGCGCCCCGCGCTGGCGCACGACGAGCGTCAGGTCCCCGATCTCGAGCCGCAGCTCCTCGAGCGAGGAGGCATCGATGATCTTCAGGATGTTCTGGACGTCGTCGTAGCTCAGATCCATCCGTCGCCCCTCACGCCTGCCGCTGCGCCATGGCCTTCACCGCCTCTTCCTTGACGAGGCCCCACAGGTGATGGCGGGCCTTGAGGAACTCCGGCGACGCACGCATCTCCTCGGTGCGCGGCTGCGGCAGCGTGTTCACGAACACCTCCTTGATGACGCCCGGCCGCACGCTCATCACCACCACCCGGTCCGA
>JACPIQ010000044.1 GCA_016188005.1 Candidatus Rokuibacteriota bacterium
CCGCTTGCCGGCGATCTTGAGCGTGTCGTCGGAGCGGCCGTGGATGAACCAGGTGCCGTCCCTGTCCACGTAGGCCCAGTCGCCGTGCACCCAGACGTCCTTCCAGCGTGACCAGTAGGTCTCGATGTAGCGGTCGGAATCCTTCCAGAAGCCCTGGGTCATGCCCGGCCAGGGCCGTGTGATCACCAGCTCGCCCACCTCCTCGCGCACGGGCTTGCCGTGGTCGCCGAAGACCTCTGCCGCGATGCCCGGGATGGGACCCGTGAAGCCGCAGGGCTTGATCGGCGCGATGGGGAAGCCCGAGAGGATCCCGCCCGAGATCTCGGTGCCGCCCGTGTAGTTGATGATGGGGACGCGGCCGCCGCCCACATGGTCGAAGAGCCAGCGGAAGGGCTCGGGGTTCCAGGGCTCGCCCGTGGTGCCGATGAGGCGGAGGGCCGAGAGGTCGTGGCTCCGGATCCAGTCGGTGCCGTACGGCATGAGCGCGCGCACGGCCGTGGGCGAGATGCCGAGATGGGTGACCCGGTGGCGCTCGCAGAGCGCCCAGAGGCGGTCGGGCTTCGGATAATCCGGCGTGCCCTCGAAGAGCACCACCGTGGCCCCCATGAGGAGCGTGCCGGTGATGAGCATGGGGCCCATGAGCCAGCCGAGGTCGGTGACCCAGAACATGCGTGCCGCGTCGTCCATGTCGAAGCAGTAGGCCCAGTCATGCGCGTTCTTCATCCCGAAGCCACCCTGCGTCAGCACGGTGCCCTTGGGCCGGCCCGTCGTGCCCGAGGTGTAGATGATGAGGGCCGGGTGGTCGTGCTCGACGGGCTCGGCGGGGCACTCGGCGGGCTCCCGGGCGATGACGTCATGCCACCAGAGGTCGCGGCCGGCCGTCCACGGGATGGCGGCGCCGGTGCGGCGGTGGACGATCACGTGCTCGACGCTCGGCGCATGGGCCACCGCCTCGTCGGCGGTGTGCTTCATCGCCACCACGTTGCCCCGGCGCATGAAGGCGTCGGCGGTGATCAGGGCCCGGGCCTCGCAGCCCTCGAGACGGGCGGCCACGGCGCCGGCGCCGTAGCCCGAGAAGCACGGCACGTAGACGGCGCCGATGCGGGAGACCGCCAGGACGGCGATGGCCGTCTCCTGGCTCATGGGCAGGAAGATGCCGACCCGATCGCCCTTGCCGACGCCCAGCCGCTTGAGGCCGTTGGCCAGCCGCGCGACCTCCCGGCCGAGCTGGGCATAGGTCAGCGTGCGCACATCGCCGTCCTCGGCCTCGGAGATCACGGCGGCCCGCTCCCCGCCCCCGGCCGCCAGGTGCTTGTCCAGGCAGTTGGCGGCCAGGTTCATGCGCCCGCCCTCGAACCAGCGCGGCCACTGGATCCCCCGGGCGGTGTCGAGCACGCGCCGGTAGGGCTCGCTCCACAGCCAGCCGAGGTCACGCGCCACCGCATCCCAGTACCACCCGGTCTCCTCGACCGAGCGCTTCTGGAGCGCGGCCAGCGAGGGGAGGCCATGCTGCTTCATGAACCGGGCGATGCGGGTGCGCGCGGCCGCGTCGGGATCGGGTCGCCAGATGATCTCGCTCTCGTCCATGCCGGTCAGGTCCTCTCGGGTCGCTGCGGGTTCATTCCCCGGGCTGCATGAAAGGATAGCATGAAAGGATACGCGAAGTGCGTCGGCGGCACGAAGGTCTCCTTCACCGCCCGCGGGCTCACCCAGCGCAGCAGGTTGAGCACGCTCCCCGCCTTGTCGTTGGTGCCGGAGGCCCGCGCGCCGCCGAACGGCTGCTGCCCCACCACCGCCCCCGTCGGCTTGTCGTTGACGTAGAAATTGCCGGCCGCATGGGTGAGGGCTTCCGTCATCCTCGCGATGGCCGCGCGGTCCCGGGCGAAGATGGCGCCCGTCAGCGCGTACGGCGTCCCCTGGTCGCAGAGGGCCAGCGCCTTGTCGAGATCCTGGTCCGCGTAGACATAGACCGTGAGCACGGGGCCGAAGATCTCCTCGCGCATGAGCCGGAAGTCGGCGGTCTTCGCGAGCACCACGGTGGGCTCGACGAAGTACCCCGTGCTGTCGTCGCAGCCGCCGCCGCTGAGCAGCTCGGCGTCGCTGGACCCGCGCGCGTGCTCGACGTAGCCGCGGATGCTGTCGAACGCCGCGCGGTCGATCACCGCCCCCATGAAGTTGGTGAAGTCGGCCACATCCCCCATGCGGATCTCGGCCACCTGGGCCAGCAGCGTCGTGCGGAGCCCCGGCCACAGCGAGGCCGGGATGAAGGCCCGCGAGGCGGCCGAGCACTTCTGCCCCTGGTACTCAAAGGCGCCGCGCACGAGCGCCGTCGCCAGCGCCGCCACCTCGGCCGAGGGATGGGCGAAGACGAAGTCCTTGCCACCCGTCTCGCCGACGAGGCGGGGATAGGCGCGGTAGCGCCGGATGTTCCGACCCACCGCCTCCCACATGCCCTGGAAGGTCGCCGTGGAGCCGGTGAAGTGGATGCCGCCGAGATGCGGCGAGCCGAGGGCCGGATCGCCCACCTCCGCGCCGGGGCCGGGCACCATGTTGATGACGCCCGGCGGCAGTCCCGCCTCCTCCAGTAGCTCCATGATGACGTGGGCGGAATAGACCGCGGCGGAGGCCGGCTTCCAGATCACCGTGTTGCCCATGAGGGCGGGCGCCGTCGGCAGGTTGCCGGCGATGCTGGTGAAGTTGAACGGGCTCACCGCGAAGACGAAGCCCTCCAGCGGGCGGTGCTCGAGCCGGTTCCACGTGCCCGGCGCCGAGAGCGGCTGCTGGCCGTAGATCTCCTGCATGAAGTGGACGTTGTAGCGCCAGAAGTCGATCAGCTCGCAGGCGGCGTCGATCTCGGCCTGATGCGCCGTCTTGGACTGCCCCAGCATGGTGGCGGCGTTGAGCACCTGGCGCCAGGGTCCGGCCAGGAGATCGGCGGCCCTGAGGAAGATCGCCGCCCGCTGCTCCCAGGCCATGCGGGACCACGGCCCCTGGGCCTCGCGTGCGGCCTCGATGGCGCGCGCGACCTCGGCTGCCCCGCCTCGGTGCCAGCGGGCCAGGACATGCTGATGGTTGTGGGGCATGACGGCCTCGCCGAGGCGACCGGTCTCGACGCGGCGGCCGCCGATGTGCGGGGCGATCTCGACGATCTCCTTGGACATCCGCTCGCACTGGGCTCGGAGCGCGCGCCGCTCCGGGGTGCCGGGGGCATAGGAGAGCACGGGCTCGTTGCGGGGGCTCGGGACGCTCGGAATCGCGTTGGCCATGGCTTGCGCCTCCTCCACGTCGACCGTTGCAGGAGTCCGTCGGGGGGCGAGTGCGCCGGATCGGGCGCCCGCCGCCCGACACTGTCAGTGTACCGCGAATCAGCGCTTGGGAATCCCCGCCGGCCATGAGACACTCTCACTGACGACAGAGCGACTCCCGGAGTCCGAACGGCGGTTTCCCCGGCAATCCCCCCGTTCCCGCAACTTCACGCCGGATGTTTCCGCGGCGCGACGTTCCTGCTGTTGCAGGTGCTCGCCTCGACAAGGACGCCTCCCCCATGCCCTTCTCCACGCTTGGCCTTCACCCCGATCTCCTGCGCGGCGTCGCTGCGCTGGGGTTCACGCGTCCCACGCCGATCCAGGCCGACGCGATTCCCCCTGGGCTCGGCGGCCGTGATGTGCTCGCCTCGGCCATGACGGGCAGCGGCAAGACTGCCGCCTTCGTCCTGCCCATCGCCCAGCGGCTGCTGGACAGGCCGCGCGGCACGACCCGCGCGCTGATCCTGACGCCGACCCGCGAGCTGGCCGCCCAGATCGACGAGGACCTCAAGCAGCTGGCGCGCTTCACCCCCGTGCGGGGCGCCGCGGTCTACGGCGGCGTCGCGATGGGTCCGCAGGAGCAGGCCTTCCGGCGCGGCGTGGACGTGATCGTGGCCACGCCCGGCCGGCTGCTCGACCACTTCCAGTACCCGTACGCCCGGCTGCCGCAGCTGGAGATCCTCGTCCTCGACGAGGCCGATCGGATGCTCGACATGGGTTTTCTTCCCGACATCCGGCGGATCCTCAAGCACCTGCCGGCGAAGCGCCAGACGCTCTTCTTCTCGGCGACCATGCCGCAGGAGATCGGCCAGCTGGCGCGCGAGATGCTGTCGGCGCCGGCCCTGATCAATCAGGAGCGCAAGGCGGCCCCGGCCGTGGGGATCACGCATGCGGCCTATCCCGTCGCCCGCGAGCTCAAGTCCGCGCTGCTCCTCACGCTGCTCAAGGACGAGGGCATGCGGAGCGTGCTCGTCTTCACCCGCACCAAGCACCGCGCCAATCGTCTGGCCGAAGCCCTGGCGCGGCAGGGCGTGACCGTCGACAAGATCCACGGCAATCGCAGCCAGGCCCAGCGCACGCATGCCCTCGCGAGCTTCAAGAACGGGAAGCACCAGGTGCTGGTGGCGACCGACATCGCCGCGCGCGGCATCGACATCGACGAGCTGAGCCACGTGGTGAACTTCGACGTGCCGGCGGTGCCGGACGACTACATCCACCGGTCGGGCCGGACGGCCCGCGCCGAGGCCACCGGCGATGCCTTCACCTTCGTCTCGCCGGACGAGGAAGGCGACTTCCGCGCCATCGAGCGGGCGCTCGGCCGGCCGATCCCGCGCGTGACGGTGCCCGGGTTCGACTACACCGCCCGGACGACCGAGCGGCTGGAGATCCCGCTGGCCGAGCGCATCGCCGCGATCCGGGCGCGGAAGACGCAGGAGCGCGCCCGCGCCAGGGACAATGCCGCGCGCCGCGGCCAGCATCAGAACCTCGCCGCGGTGCAGCGCCGGGTCAGCTTCAACCGCCACCCGTGACGGGCGACCTCCGCTCGTAGCGGGCGCCTGCGGGGCGGCACAGAGGCAGACGTAGTACGATCGGGGCCAGCATGTACCCGGTGCGCCTGGCCCTGATCGTCTTCCTCGCGGGCCTCTGCCTCGCCGCGCCGCCGGCGCGCGCCCAGGACCTGCCCTTCCGGCTCCCGCCGGGCTTCAGGGTCGAGGTGTTCGCCGGTGGCCTCGGCGCCCCGCGCTTCATGGCCGTGGACCCGGCCGGCACGCTCCTCGTCTCCATCCCCCGCGACGGGCGTGTCGTCGCGCTGCCCGACCGCAACGGTGACGGCCGGGCGGACGACAGCGTCACCGTGGCCGACGGACTCGATCGTCCTCACGGGCTCGCCTTCAAGGACGGGGCGCTCTTCGTGGCCGAGACCGGGCGGGTCCTCCGCTTCCGCTACGACCCGGCCGCGCTCAGGGCGACCTCGCCCGTCGTCGTCGTGCCGGGCCTGCCGCCCGGCGGCGGCCACTGGACGCGCACCATCGCCTTCGGCCCCGACGGGCGGCTCTACGTCTCGGTGGGCTCCTCGTGCAATGTCTGCCGCGAGCAGGATCCGCGTCGGGCCGCCATCCTCCGCTACGAGGCCGACGGCTCGAGGGAGCAGCTCTTCGCCCGCGGGCTCAGGAACGCGGTGGGCATCGCCTTCCACCCGGGAAGCGGCGCGCTCTGGGCGACGGTCAACGAGCGCGACTGGCGGGGCGATGACCTGCCGCCTGACCAGATCACGGAGGTGAAGGCAGGCGGCTTCCACGGTTGGCCGGACTGCTTCGCCGCCGGCGGGCGGGCCGTCCCCGACGATCGCTTCTCCAGGAGCGCGAGCTGCCCGCCGATGGCCCTGCCCACCATCGAGATCCAGGCTCACTCGGCCCCGCTGGGGCTGGCCTTCTACACTGGCCGGCTCTTCCCGCCGGAGTACCGCGGGAGCCTCTTCGTCGCCTATCAGGGCTCGTGGAACCGCTCGGTGCCCACGGGCTACAAGGTGGTGCGCGTGCCCTTCCGGGACGGCAAACCCGGCACCGTGGAGGACTTCGCGACGGGCTGGCTCGCCGACGGCCGGGTCCACGGCCGCCCCATCGACCTGGCCGTCGGCGCCGACGGCGCCCTCTACCTCTCCGACCAGTCCGCCGGGCGCGTCTACCGCATCACCCACCGCCCCTGACCGGCCGCCGGGGGGTCAGGTCTTGCAATCCTACACTCGGCCCCGGCACCGCTGCCGTGCCCCTGCGGTACACGACAACCAGGGCCCCGACCGGTACCGGCTCGCAGGACCACTCCCCTGCCGATGTTGAAATGCAAGACCTGACCCCGCTGCACCGCTGCAGGAAGGCGCGCGGGGCGTTCTCCAGGCCCTCCGCCCGCCCGGCTCGAAGCCGCGCTTGACGGCTGACGCCGCCCATGGTAGATGTTCATGCTACAAGATGAATACATATTCTGTTGGACGCGCCCGCCGGCGGCGGGTCGAGATTCTCAAGCTGGTCCAGACCCGGGCCGTGCGCTCGCAGGAGGCACTCCAGCGACTCCTCAGCCAGCGGGGCTTCACGGTGGCCCAGCCGACCCTCTCCCGGGACCTCAAGGGCCTGGGTCTGGCCCGGACCCCGACGGGCTACGCCGCCCCGCCGGCGCCGTCCCCCTTCGTGCCCCCCGCGCACCGCACGGAAGCCCTCGACGGCGCGCTGAGGCACTCCGTCCTGGACGTCGAGGCGGCGGGGGCCCTCGTGGTCATCAAGACGCCGCCGGGGGAAGCGCAGCCGGTGGCCCGTGCCCTCGACGAGGCTGCCCTGCCGGGCGTCGTCGGGACCATCGCCGGGGACGATACGGTCTTCGTCGCCACGCCCAGCCCGACGGCCGCGCACCGCACGGCGCGCCGGCTACTCGCCCCGCTGACCGCCGCGCGCCCGGCCCGGCGCGCGCGGGTGTGACCGATCCGATTGCACGAGGAGTCCGGTCCGATGCTCCACGAATGCCGCCACGGAGAGCTCTCGATCACCACGGACGCGTCCCGGCTCGACCTCGACGTGATCCACGACTTCCTGTCCCGATCGTACTGGGCCGCCGGGATCCCGCGCGAGGTCGTGGCGCGTGCGATCCGCCACTCGATGTGCTTCGGCGCCTTCGACGGGGAACGCCAGGTGGGCTTCGCCCGCGTCATCTCCGACTTCGCGACCTTCGCCTACGTCAGCGACGTCTTCGTCGTCGAGGCGTCGCGGGGGCGGGGCGTGGGCAAGCAGCTGATGGCGGCCATCATGTCCCACCCGGATCTCCAGGGCCTTCGGCGCTGGACCCTGTTCACGCGGGACGCGCACGGCCTCTACCGGCAGTACGGATTCGGCGAGGCCCGCTATCCGGACCGGCTCATGGAGATCCTGACCGACCCGTACACGGCGGCGCCGGCTCCACAACGCGGGGGACCCGCGGCATGAACGACGACGTGCGGCACGTCATGAACGTGGCCGACCGCCCCCCGGTCGTGATGGTCGGACCAGGGAGGGACGTTCAACGGGACCCCGCTCATGGCGGCGGCCGGCTGCGCCGTCGTCGAGACCGTTCGTGACCCGCGATTCCTCGGCGCCGTCACCGCGACGGGTCATTACCTGATGGAGCGGCTGAGGACGCTCTCCGCCGAGCTCGGCCATGGCGAGGTCCGCGGCCGCGGCTTGCTCGTCGCCCTCGAGTTGAACGAGCGCGACGCCGCGACAGTCGCCCGGGCCGCGTTCGACCGCGGCCTCCTCGTCAACGCGCCCCGACCGGCCACGCTTCGCTTCATGCCGTCGCTCACCGTGTCCCGCGACGAGATCGACCAGATGGTCGAGCTGCTCCGCGCGAGCCTCACCCCGGCGTAGTCGCGCAAGGAGGGCTCCAGCTCGATCGGCCCAGGAGAGCGCCCGCGCCGCGGTGGGGCTGCCCGGCGCGCCCGCTCTCGCCAGCCCGCGCCTCTCGCGCGCGCCGTGCGATCCGCGTCAGCCCTCTTCCGGCGCCAGGCGGACCAGCATCTTGCCGAGGTTCTCCCCCTTGAAGAGGCCCAGGAAGGCGCGCGGGGCGTTCTCCAGGCCCTCGACGATGGTCTCCTGGTGCTTGAGCCTGCCGGCCTCGAGCCAGCCGCCGGCCTGGCGCAGGAACTCCGGATAGCGCTCGAAGTGGTCGCTGATGATGAAGCCCTGCACGAGGACCCGGTTGCC
Source organism: Candidatus Rokuibacteriota bacterium (assembly GCA_016188005.1). Classification (NCBI taxonomy): domain Bacteria; phylum Candidatus Rokuibacteriota; species Candidatus Rokuibacteriota bacterium. The sequence goes on from JACPIQ010000044.1 coordinate 8,030, forward strand.
CACGAGCGAGAAGAGATAGCGCGGGCCCGGCTCGGGCGGATCCTGGTTGTATTGCGAGATCATCCCGCAGAGCGGGATGCGCGCGAAGGGGTTCAGGCAGCGCAGCACCGCCTCGAGCACGGCGCCGCCCACGTTCTCGAAGTAGACGTCGACGCCGTCGGGGCACGCCTGACGGAGCGCCCCGTACAGGTCCCCGGCCGTCCGGTAGTTGACGGCCGCGTCGAAGCCGAGGTCGCGCGTCAGATGCGCGCACTTGTCGTCCGTGCCCGCCGTGCCCACGACGCGGCAGCCGAGGATCTTCCCCATCTGGCCCACCAGAGAGCCCGTGGCCCCGGCGGCCCCCGACACCACCAGCGTCTCGCCGGCCTTGGGCCGCCCGATCTCCGTGAGCCCGTACCAGCCGGTGAAGCCCGGGATGCCCAGCACGCCGAGATAGGCCGGAAGCGGCGCCAGCGAGAGATCGAGCCGCACCAGTCCCTCGCCCGAGGAGACGAAGTGCTCGCGCCAGCCCAGCATGCTGCTGACATAGTCGCCGGTCGCGAACGTCGGATGCTTCGAGCGGATGATGCGGCCCACAGCGCGCCCGTCGCAGGGCTTGCCCACCGCCCAGGGGGTCGCATAGGACTTGGCATCCCTCATCCGGCCCCGCATGTAGGGGTCCACCGACATGTAGATGTTGCGGACGAGCACCTCGCCCGGCCCCGGCTCGGGCACGGGCTTCTCCTCGAGCCTGAAGTTGTCCGCCGTGGGCATGGCCGGCGGGCGAGAGGCGAGCACGATCTGACGATTCACGGTCGGGTTCACGGCAGCCTCCTCGGAGGTGAAGACGCGCGGCACCGGGACCCCCCGGGCGCCGGTACAGAGTACAACATATCGGCTTCGACCACGCGAACGCGGAGGCCCCACCCCCATGTCGTCGCTCTCGGTCACCGGCCGTTCCCTGCCCCGTCACGATCGCGGAGCTGGCCAGGCTGTCCATGCAGTTCGGCGCACGCTACGAGCCCGTCCTGGGCCGCGGCTCGACCGCGACCATTGCCCGGGCGCCGGCCTTCGCGGCGCATCTGGCGGAGGTCGAGGTGGACGCGGAGACCGGCCAGACGCGTGTGACGCGTCACCTGGTCGTCCAGGACGTCGGACGCGCCCTCAACCCGGCCGCCATCCACGGGCAGATCCAGGGGGCGGTGGCCCAGGGAGTGGGCTGGGCGCTGCTGGAGCGGATGGTGTACGACGGAGGGGGTCAGCTCTTGACGGCAACCCTGATGGACCATGCCCTGCCCCAGAGCGACCAGGTCCCGCCGGTGGAGATCGCGCTTGTGGAGGTGCCGTCGGAGGCCGGGCCGTTCGGCGCCAAGGGCGTGGGCGAGCCGCCCGTCGTCGCCGCCCCGGCGGCCATCGCCAACGCCATCGCGCACGCGACGGGATGCCGGCTGACGGAGCTGCCGATCACGAGCGAGGCGCTCCACCGCGCGCTGGCGGCAGCGGCGCGCTGAGGTCGGCGCCGGACGCTCACACTGGGCGCGCGCGTCACCCACGCGGGACGACGGGGCGACCGGGCGGGTGACCGCGCGTGGACAGCCGGCGCTACCGCCCCTTGAAGACGGGCTCGCGCTTGTCCACGAAGGCGCGCGTGGCTTCCTGGTGGTCCTCGGTCATCCCGCAGCGGGTGTGGTGCCAGGCCTCGAGGTCGAGCAGGTCCTCGAGCGTCCCGCTCTCGGCGGCGTTGAAGTTGCGCTTCATGTAGCGGTAGGCCACGGACGGCCCCCGGGCGAGCCGCCTGGCCAGCGCCAGCGTCTGCTCCTCGAGCTGGCTGTCGGGGACCACGCGGTTGACGAGCCCCAGCGCCAGCGCCTGCGGGGCGTCGAGGAGGTCGGCTGTGAAGTACAGCTCCCGGGCCTTGGCCGTCCCCACGAGCTGGGTCAGGAAGTAGGAGCCCCCGAAGTCGCCCGAGTAGCCCACCCGGGCGAAGGCCGTCCCGAAGCGCGCGCTGTCGGCAGCGACTCGCAGGTCGCAGGCCAGCGCCAGGGACAGCCCCGCCCCAGCCGCCGCGCCCCGCACCATGGCGATGGTCGGCTTGGGCATCTCGTGGAGCCAGCGCGAAACCTCCATCTTGGCCCGGAGAGCCTGGGCCCTGTCCTCGAGCCCCAGGGTACCGGACTCCATCCCCTCGGCCATGGCCTTGACGTCCCCACCGGAGCAGAAGCCACGCCCGGCCCCCGTGAGGACGAGCGCGCCCACTGCGGGATCCCCGGCAAGCCGGGGCAGGGCCTCCAGCATGCCGTCCATCATGGCGCGGGACAAGGCGTTGAGTCGCTCCGGGCGATTGAGGGTGAGCACGGCGACGCGGTCCGTGACGGTCTCGATCAGGTCCTGGCTCATCGTGGTCCCTCCGGGGACGGGTCCTGGGGTGGCGGCGGGGCCTCAGATGCCCGGATGATCGCCGGCCCGTGGGGAGGGGCGCAAGGGCAAAGCGGAGGGCAACTGTCAGGAGCGCCGACAGGGGGTGGGGCTACCCCCGCCGGGACGTCCGGGCGCTTAGTCTCGAACGAGCCGGTTCGCCCCGTCCACGGGCACCAGGAAGGCCCCCAGGGCTGTCAGGGTCTCATCGTTATCCGGGCGCCAGCGGCGGTGGGACTGGCGCCGGTCCAGGTCCGCGGGCCCGTCGCCCCGGCGCCGCTCCCCGCGCCTGCGATCCAGCGTGACCAGCACATCGGTCTCGTCGGCGAAGTGGCTGGAGAGGTACTCGCAGAGCTCGGGCTTGTCCTTCGACACCACGAAGAGGAATCGGCGCATGTCGCCCCTCATCTCCCAGACGCGGCGCATCTAGCCTGCACTCCTGACGCACTCTGATCGATTGCTCATGCCCAGCTCGCTTTCAGGGCCAGCATAGCAAGTTCCCTGCCGGAAGCAAAACTTTAGCCTTTCCGGCGTGATCACCCCGCATCGAGGGGTCCCGGCGGGGCATCCGTAAAGTTTCTCGACGCAGTGGAGAACGAGTGACCCGGAAAGGGGGCCCGCAGCGTGGACAAGAGGGCCGTCGCGCCACGGACCACCAGGGCGCGTCGGGGCTCGCCCCGGCCCGCCTGGAACTCGGGGATCTCGGGCAACCGGGAACCGGGGAGCTAGATGAAGAGGGAGACGTTGGCGTCCCCCGCGAAGTCGAGGAAGGTCGTGGCCCCCGCGCACTGGGCGGCGGCAATGAGGTCCTCCTGCTTGATCCCCATCACCCCCATGGTGGTCGCGCAGGCGAAGAGCTTGACGTCCGCTTCGACGCAGAGATCGAGCATGTCCGTCACCGTGGGCATCTTCGCCTTGGCCATCCACCCGTGCATCATCATGGTGGCCATGGCGGTCATGCCAGGCAGCGCCCCGAGGAAATTCGGCACCTTCAGCCCGGGCAGGGCGGCGAGCGGGGGCGGCATGGCGGGGTTGCCGATGGGGCTCACCTGCAGATGCTTGACCCGCTTCTTGTGCAGGATGTCGAGCCCGTAGAAGGTGAAGAAGATCCCCGTCTCCCAGCCCATGCTGGCGGCGGTCGTGGCGAGGATCAGCGGCGGGTAGGCCATGTCGAGAGTTCCCTTGGAAGCCACCATCGCCAGGCGCTTCGTGCGGTCACCCATGACGCGTCCTCCTGCCCCCTCGAGACGGGCTACTTGGTCTTCCGGACGAGAAAGCGGAACACCTCACCCTGCCGCTCGCGGCTCACGATCTCGTGCCCCGTCTGCCGCTGAAAGGCTTCCAGGTCGGGCACCGAGCCCGGGTCCGTGGCGAGCATCTCGATCACCTCACCCACCTGGACCCCCTTGACGGCCTTTGAGAGCTTGATGATCGGCACGGGACAGAGCAGCCCCTTGCAGTCCAGCGTCTGAACGACCTTCGGTGCGGTGGTCATGTCGAGCGTCCCTTTCCGTCCCGGTGGACACCCCGCGCGGACGACTCCACGGGTACCACGACCCCACGGGCTTGGCAAGGCGCTCTGCTATACTTCCCCGCGTGTCCGACGCCTCGCTTCCCCTCACCGGCCTCGTGGTGCTGGATTTCACGCGGGTCCTCGCGGGCCCCTACTGCACGCGGCTCCTCGCGGATCTCGGCGCCCGGGTCATCAAGGTCGAGCGGCCCGGGGCGGGCGACGAGATGCGCCCCGCCGTGTTCCAGGTGGAGCCGGGGCGCGCGGACCAGAGCACGTACTTCATTCGCGTCAACGTGGGCAAGGAGAGCGTCGCGCTGGACCTTGGCCACCCGGAGACGAAGGCCGTCGTCGTGGACCTGGCCCGCGCCGCGGACGTGGTCGTCGAGAACTTCCTCCCCGGCGTCGTCGCGCGGCTCGGTTGCGACTACGACACGCTCTGCGCCGCGCGCCCCGACCTCGTCTACTGCTCGATCTCGGGCTATGGCCAGACGGGCCCATGGCGCCAGCAGCCAGCCTTCGCGCACGTGGTCAACGCCGCCTCGGGGATGATGGCCCTCGAGCGGGTCGGGCGGGAGGCTCCGCGCGCCGCGAACATCCAGGCGGCGGATGTGCTGGCCGCCACCCACGCCGTGGGCGCCATCATGGCGGCTCTCTGGCGCCGCGCCCGCACCGGGCAGGGAGCGCACATCGACGTCTCGATGCTCGAGTCCCTCGTGGCGGCCGACGACATCTCCTATGCCGCCGTGCTCAACGGCGGCGAGCCGCTCGGGGCCCCGCGCCCCGGCATGGCGGTGTATGCCGTCGGCGGGCGGCACCTGGCGCTGCAGATCGTGGGCGCCGCGGCACTCTGGGAACGCCTGGCGGCGGCCATGGGCCGGCCCGATCTCGCCACGGACCCGCACTTCGCCACTCCCGCGGCACGACGCGAGAACTGGCCGGCGCTGCGCGACGTCATCGGCGACTGGATCGGGCGCTTCGCCACCGCCGACGAGGCTCTGGCGGTGCTGACCCGGGCGCGCGTGCCCTGCGCCCCCGTCCTCGATCCCGCAGAGGTGATCGCCCACCCGCACCTGGCCGAGCGCCAGTTCTTCCCGTCCGTGCCGCACCCGGGAGCGGGAAGCGTGCGCGTGACGGCCTCGCCCTTCCACCTCGACCGCCGGCCCGTTGGCCCCGCAGGTCCCGCCCCCTACCGCGTGGGCGAGCACACGCGCGCCGTGCTGGAAGGGCTTCTCGGCTACGCCCCGGACCGCGTCGCCGCCCTGGCCGCGGCCGGCGCCGTCGGTGCCCCGTGACGATCGAACACTCGTGACAGCCATGCCCCCTTCACCCGGACCCGCCCCCAGGCGGATGCAAGAGGAGGAGAGCGCACCATGGCCCGGATGACCGGCGGCGAAGCTCTCGTCAAGTCCCTCGCGCGCGAAGGGGTCCGCGTGGTGTTCGGGCTGCCGGGCGTGCAGCTCTACGGTGTGCTCGCGGCGCTGCGCGACGAGCCCGGGATCCGCTTCATCTCCACCCGCCACGAGCAGGCGACCTCCTACATGGCCGACGGCTATGCGCGCGCCGGCGGGGACTTCGGGACGGCGCTGGTGGTGCCGGGGCCCGGCCTGCTCAACGCCGCGGCGGGACTCAGCACGGCCTACGCGGCCTCCTCGCCAGTGCTCATGATCGCCGGCCAGATCCCGAAGGGGAGCCTCGGCAAGAACATCGGGCTGCTCCACGAGGTCAACGACCAGCAGGACGCCATCGCCCCCGTCACCAAGTGGCGCCGCCGGGTGCTGGAGATCGCCGACATCCCGGGCGCGGTGCGCGAAGCGGTGTACCACCTGCGCAGCGGCAGGCCGCGCCCAGTGGAGATCGAGATGTCGCCCGAGACGATGGAGGACGAGGGCGAGGTGGAGCTCTGCGAGCCCGTGCGTCCGCCCCGGGCCTGCGCGCCCGCCTCGGATGTGGATCGCGCCGCCGAGATGCTGCTGGCGGCCACGAGTCCCGTGATCTATGCCGGCGGGGGCGTCCACCTCTCGGGCGCCCATGAGGCGCTGGCCGCGGTGGCCGAGTACCTCCAGGCGGGCGTCGCCACATCCGCGGAGGGCAAGGGCGCGGTGAGCGATGGCAGCGATCTCTCGCTGGGCGCCGCCTTCTGGCGCGAGTCGCCGCTGCGGAGGCATCTGCACGCGGCCGACCTCGTGCTGGCCGTGGGGAGCCGGCTCGCGGTGGTGTCCTTCTCCCCGGGGCAGCAGGTGATCCAGCTCGACGCCGATGTGGAGGAGATCGGGCGCAACCACAAGAAGACCCTCGGGCTGGTGGGCGACTGCCGGGCCACGCTCCTGGCCCTCCTCGAGCGCCTCCGCGCTGCAGCCCCGCCGCGCGCCTCCCGCAAGGCCGAGCGCGAGGCGCTACGCGCCGGGATCGCGGCGCTGGCCACCCAGGAGCCCCAGGCCGGAATCCTCAAGAGCCTGCGCGCGGGGACGCCGGAGGATGCCATCCTCGTCGCGGGGATGACCCAGATCGGCTACTACTCGCGCCCGTTCTGGCCCGTCTACCAGCCGCGCACCTACCTCACCTCCTCCTACTCCGGCAACCTGGGCTATGCCTACCCCGTGGCGCTCGGGGCCAAGGTCGCCCGCCCGGACCGGCCGGTCGTCTCCGCGTCGGGCGACGGCGGTTTCCTCTTCAACGCCCAGGAGCTGGCGACGGCGGTGCGCCACAAGATCAACGTGGTCGCCGTCGTGTTCAACGACCACGCCTACGGCAATGTGGCCCGGGACCTCGACGAGGCCTGGGGCGGGGCCATTGGCGCGGACCTCTCGAACCCCGACTTCATGAAGCTCGCCGAGGCCTTCGGCGTCCACGGCATGCGCACCAAGGAGCCCACGGAGGTGGGCGCGCTCGTCCGCGCTGCCGTCCAGCTGGATCGCCCCGTCCTCATCGAGGTGGCCGTGGGGCGCATGCCGCGCCCGGTGTTCTTCACGCCCCGGCGCACTCCCGCCAGGGACCCGCGGTGAGGGGCGACCCCGGCGCCGGGGCGATCTCCATGGCCCGGGACGCACGCGACCGGCCGCCGGGCCCGTGAGCCACGCCCGCTCGGGGCGGCTCTACCGCTGGCCCTTCATCTGCCTCTGCCTCTCGGTCTTTCTCTTCTACCTCTCCTTCAACCTGCTCTTGCCCCTGATCCCGCTCTACGCCATCGAGCTAGGGCTGAGAGAGGCGCACGTGGGACTCCTCCACGGCTTCTTCGCCTTCTCGGCCATGCTCTGGCGTCCGCTGGCCGGCCGCTGGGCCGACGCCATCGGCCGACGGCCGCTCGTGGTGCTGGGCCCGGTGATCTTCGCGCTCTCCTCCCTCGGGTACTCGGCGGCGGCCGGCGCGGCGAGCCTCCTGGCGCTGCGCTTCTTCCACGGCATCGGGATGGGCGTCGGCCCCACGGCGGGCAGCGTCGTGGTGGCCGACGTCGCGCCGCAGGACAGGCGCGGCGAGGCGATGGGCATTTTCGCCTTGACCACGACGACGGGGCTCGCCATCGGGCCGTATCTCGGCGTCGAGATCTCGGAGCGCTGGGGCATCCACGCGGCCTTCGTCACCTCGGCGGCCGTGGCCGCCGCGGCGCTGGCGCTGGCCCTCGTGCTCCCCGAGACGCGCCCCGCGGGGCTCCGGCCGCCGGGGCGCCTCTCCGTGCGGGGGCTCTTCAGCCGCGGTGCCCTCTACCCGTCGGCCCTGCTGCTGACGCTCTTCTTCGGCTACGGCGGCCTCCTCTCCTTCGTGCCGCTCTTCGCCCGGCGCGAGGGACTCGGCAACCCGGGCCTCTTCTTCACCGTGTTCGCCCTGGCCGCCCTCGTGGGCCGCACCCAGGCCGGCCCCCTGACCGACCGCTTCGGGCGGCGGCTCGTGCTCGTGCCGGGGCTCGTCAGCGCAGGCCTCGGGCTCGTGGTGCTGGCGGCGACCGGCACGCGCTCGACGATGGTCCTGTCGGCCATCGTCTACGGCCTTGGCTTCGGCGGCGCGCAGACCGCCCTCATGGCCATGATCACCGACCGGGTGCCCCCCGAGGAGCGCGGCCGCGCCATGGGAACCTTCTTCACGGCGTGGGAGCTGGGCATTTCCGCCGGCGCCATGCTCGCGGGCGTGCTGGTGGCCTCTCTCGGCTACACGGCCATGTGGTGGACCGCCGCGGGCCTGGCCGGGGCGGGCGCGCTCATCGCCTCTCCCCACATGACCCGCCCCCGCGGCTGACAGCCGTGGCCCGTCACATCATCCGAGGCGGATTGGGTGACCTTCCATGTTGCGATCGGCGCAGGAACGATGTGAGGTAAGATGACGCCCGGCCCCTTCTCAACGTAAGGAGGATCCCATGGCCCAGACGATGCTCGTCGGAAGCCTTCTCCTCATGGTCGGTCTCGCGGTTGCCAGCGTGAGCGAGGCCCAGCAGTTCAAGCTGACAAGCCCCGACATCAAGCCGAACGGCGTGATCGCCGAGGAGCAGGTGTTCAATGGCTTCGGCTGCTCGGGCAAGAATGTCTCGCCCGCGCTGTCCTGGGCTGGTGCCCCCAAGGGAGCGAAGAGCTTCGCCCTGCTGGTGCACGATCCGGACGCGCCCACGGGCGGCGCCGGCTGGTGGCATTGGCTCGTGGTCAACATCCCGGCGAGCGTCACCGAGCTCCAGAAGGACGCCGGCAAGGCCGACGGCACCACCCTGCCGCAGGGCGCGGAACACATCAGCACCGACTTCGGCGGCCCTGGCTGGGGTGGCCCCTGCCCACCGGCGGGCGACCGGCCGCACCGCTACAACTTCACGCTCCACGCGCTGAAAGTGGAGAAGCTCGATCTGCCCAAGGGGGCGACCGCCTCGCTCGCCGGCTTCATGGTCAACGCCAACTCGATCGGTAAGGCCACGCTGACCGGCAAGTACGGCCGGAAGAAGTAGCAGCGCCCCGATGCCTTCATCCTGCCCATGACAGCCCGGGTGATCGTCTCGACGCAGGACGGGGTGGCCGAGGTTCGGCTCAACCGACCGGACAAGATGAACGCGCTGGACCTCGGCATGTTCGAGGCGCTCGTGGAGACGGGGCGGGCGCTCGCGGGGGAGGCCTCGCTCCGCGCGGTGGTGCTCTCGGGCGAGGGGCGCGCCTTCTCGGCGGGCCTCGATTTCGCGAGCTTCATGGCGCTGGCCGAGGGCAGCGATGGGGCCGGCCGGCTCCTCCGGCGCGAGCCGGGAGGCACGGCGAACCACGCCCAGCAGGCCGCGTCGGTGTGGATGGACCTGCCCGTTCCGGTGATCGCCGCCGTGCACGGCGTGGCCTTCGGCGGGGGACTGCAGATCGCGCTCGGCGCCGACATCCGCTTCGTCACGCCCGAGGCGCAGCTCTCGGTGATGGAGGTCAAGTGGGGGCTCATTCCCGACATGACCGGGAGCCAGACGCTGAGACGCCTCGTGCGCCTGGACGTCGCGAAGGAGCTCACCTTCACCGGACGCATCGTGTCGGGCAGAGAGGCGGTGGCGCTGGGGCTGGCCACCCATGTGAGCGACGATCCACGCGGGGCGGCGCTCGCGCTGGCGCGGGAGATCGCGACCCGCTCGCCAGATGCCGTGCGCGCCGCCAAGCGCCTCCTCGACCGCGCAGGGCTCGTGACGGTCGAGGAGGGGCTCAGGCTCGAGGAGTCCCTCCAGCTCTCGCTGATCCGTTCGCCGAACCAGATCGAGGCCGTCCGCGCCAACATCGAGAAGCGGCCGCCGCGCTTCGTCGATCCCGCCTGACGGCGCCGCGCCCACGCCTCCCGGTCAGCGTGGCGCGTCCTCGACGCTGACCCAGCCGCCGCCGCGCGCGGAGGCCGCCACGGCGTCGAGCACCGCCTGGGCGCGCATGCCGTCCTCGAACGAGGGGGAGGCGCTCTGCCCCTTTGCGATCGCTGCGAGGAAGCGCTTCACGAGCGGGCCGATGGTCGCCTTGCCCGTGACCTCGATCGGATCGCCGTCGCCCACCGAGCGGGGAAGCCCCGCCCTGACCTGCACGGGCTCGAGCCCCTTCGTGCCGGAGGCGGCCAGAAGCTCGCCGCGGTACCAGCGTCCCGCCCGGCCCCGCCCGATGCTGTAGCGGAGCGCGCCGAGGCTGCCATAGGCCTCCAGGGTCTGGTCGTTGGCGGCGCGCGCCACGCGGCTCACCTGCAAGGTGGCCTGCGCTCCGGAGGCGATCTCGACCATCGCCGTGCAGAAGTCCTCGGTGTCCGCCGCCTTCTCGCCACCCGGCACCGTGCGCGAGGGATAGGCGATACCGGCGCTCGCCGACACGCGCACCGGCTCGCCGAAATTCCACCGGATGAGGTCCACCAGGTGGACGCCCAGATCGCCCATGACCCCGTGCCCGGCCTGCGCCCTGTCCATGCGCCATGTGGGCTGGACCGACTCATCCGCCCAGCGTGGAACCAGGTAGCGCCCGCTCACGTGGAAGAGCCGGCCGAGGAAGCCCTCGTCCACCATGGCGTGCAGCCGCTGCATGGCGGCGGGAAAGCGCCAGTTGAAGCACGTCATGGCCACGCGCCCGGCGCGGGTGGCCGCCTCGCTCATGGCGCGCGCCTCGGCGGCGTTCAGCGCCAGCGGCTTCTCGCACAGCACATGCGCCCCCGCGGAGAGCGCCTCGACGGCGATCACGCGATGGAGGGCGGGCGGGGCGGCGATGACCACGATGTCGGGGCGCGCCTGCTCGAGCATGGCCTCCCAGCGGTCGAAGGTGCGCGGGACGCCGTAGCGCTGCGCGACCTCGCGCGCCTTGGCCTCGTCGCGCTGGCAGACGGCGACCACCTCGCACCCCTGGGACTGGAAGGCCGGGATATGAGCGCGGCCGAAGCCGAGCCCGATGACGCCTACCGTGTGCCGCCGCTTCGCCATGTCGTGTCTCCCCTCGCCGGTCCTACGCCGGCCTCACGCGTGGATGCGCCCGCCCCGGGACGACCTGCGTGGTCCGAATCAGACGGAGGCGCCGGTCAGCCCGTGGTGGAAGAGGTCCCATTGCTGGCCCGCGCGTTCGACCATCGCCTCCACATCCTCGGCGAGGGCGTGACGGGCCGCCACGAGCGACTCGGCGATCGCGCGCACACGGCGCAGGTACTCGGCGCGCGAGGCGTAGCGCTCGGCGATGGAGGGACGCGGATCGCCCGAGGCCGCGCGCTCCGCCGCCGTGCGCGCGAACGGCAGCGTCGAGCCCATCATGCTCATGAGATCCCCCGGCGCCCCCTGGGCGGGATGGCGGGGGTTCCAGCCTGTGAAGGTCCCCAGCGGGACCGCGAGCTCCACGGGGCGGATGCCCGCGACCTCGTTGCCGTCGCCATCCACTGCGGAGACGAAGGTCACGAAGGGCGCGCCGACCTTGGGGGGCAGCTCCGTCACCACGCCCTCCCCGAAGGAGGCGCCAAGATCCAGCCGCGCGGGACGGGCGAGCCGGTCGGGAAAGCGCAGGCCGGGGATGGCGGCGAAGGCCGGCCGCGTGGATTCGGCAGGCACCGCCGTGCCGTCGGCGAGGCGCGGGACGGCGCTGGGGGGTGGCTCCACGCCCGCCGTCACCCACCGGTCGAGATTCACGAGGGCCGCGCGCAGGAGCGGCGCATAGTCCACGACGTTGAAGGCATGGAGCCCCCGCCCGCCCGTGTTGGGATCCGCCGAGGGCGGCGGCAGGGCGCCCGGCGTGTGCTGTGTCCCGGCGAGGAGATAGATGCGCACCTCCGCCGGTGGCTCCACGTCCCGGCCCCCCACGGCGTCGGTGTGGACCAGCGAGGCATCTCCCCGCCAGTACTCCGCGGAGGTGTTGATGGTGAAGATCCTCGGCACCTTTCGCCGGGCCCTGAGCCGCAGGAGGAGGCCGTCGCGCTCGCCCGTCACGGGATCGGTCGCCTCCTCGTCCGCGAAGGGGAAGAGGCTGCCCACGCCCTCCGTGGCGTTGAGCGAGGGCTGGCCGAAGCGCATGTTGAACTCGCCGCGCCGGGCGCCCGCCACATGCGGGATCACCGCGTCGAAGACCTGCCTTCCCGCCTCGTCCTCGTTGAGCCCGAGGTAGAGGAGATGGCGCAGGAAGCGCCCGCTCTGGGAGACGCCGAAGGCGTAGGCGCGCTCGATCCGGCCCGCGCAGGGGTTGCCGGCGGCGGCGGCGCCACCGCGGAGAAACGCCGCGGCGTCGCGCACGGCCAGCAGCCCCAGCCCCACCACCGGCGGATCCTGGGAGCGGTAGACCAGATCGTAGATCTTCCCCGGCTCGAAGCCACCGCCCAGGTGGATATGCGAGGCGTCGGGCACCAGGCGGTACTGCTCGCGCCGCCGGAAGCCCCAGGCGCTCCGCGGCACGACCACGGCCGCAGCGCCGGCGTGCTCGCGCACGGTCAGTGCCGCCTCCGGATCGTGGAGATCCAGGCTCGGATGGGGAATGTGGCAGCGGTCGGCCAGCGGCAGCACGTCGGCGCGGGCATTGGGCCGCCACTGACAGCGGAGCCGGCCCCCCGCGCCCGCGGCCCGGGGCGCCCCGAGGGCCATGAGCCCGTCCTGGCGCGGGACATCGGGCTGCCAGCCGCACCAGGCGACGGTCCAGCCGTGGCGCATGAGGAAGCCATTGCCGAAGTCCTCGGGGGCACTCGGGTCGGGGACGCGGACGCCGCTGTTGAACATGCCCAGCGCGACCTTGCGGCCCCGGTTCGGGACATCGAGGAGCAGCCGGCCGTTGCCCCGCGCGGGATGGAGCGGCTGGAGCAGGTAGAAGTCCGCCGAGCACTCGACGAGCCCCCGAGCGTTCCGCGGTGCCAGCTCCAGGTCGGTGATGCGCCGGTGGAGCGGATGCGCGGGATCCACGGCGAAGCGGATGATGCCGGCGCACTTCTCGTAGGCGCCCGCCGCGCCGAAGCCATGGCCGCCGAGGAGTCTCTCCCGCCTCGTGATCTCGAGGCCTGTCACCGCCATGCGCCGCCCCCCTGGTTCCGTGCCGCTCGCGCCTGCTGCGCCCTTGTCCTGCCACTGCCCAGGCGGGTATGCTACCGGCGCGGCAGAGATCGATCAAACGGAAAGCAGCGAACGACCGGTAGAAAGGGCATCCATGGAAACCCTCCTGCTCGATCGCACGCCCAGCGGCGTGGTGACGCTCACGCTCAACCGGCCGGAGAAGAAGAACGCCATGAACGGCGCCATGTGGAACGAGCTGCTCGCCGTCTTCCGCGAGGTGGCGGCGAGCCCCAGCGACCGCGTGCTCGTCATCACCGGGGCCGGCGATGCCTTCTGCTCGGGCGCCGACCTCTCGGCGGGCCGACCCGCGGAGGGGCATCCGATGGTCGCCATGCGGCACGTGGCCGAGGTCGCGCTGGCGCTGCACCACATCCCCAAGCCCGTCATCGCCAAGGTCAACGGGGTGGCGGCGGGCGGCGGGTGCAACCTGGCGCTAGGCTGCGACCTGATCGTCGCCGCCGACACCGCGCGCTTCTCGGAGATCTTCGCCCGCCGGGGGCTCAGCGTGGATGTCGGCGGCACGTGGCTCCTGCCGCGGCTCATCGGCATGCACCGGGCGAAGGAGCTCTGCTTCTTCGCCGACGTCATCTCGGCGAAGGAGGCCGCCGAGATCGGCCTCGTGAACCGCGTCGTGCCGGCCACCGAGCTTGACGCCTTCGTGAGCGGCTGGGCCGACAGGCTGGCCGCGGGGCCCCCCATCGCGCTGGGGCTGACCAAGCGCCTGCTCACCAACGCCTTCTCGGTGACGCTCGACGAGGCGCTGGAGCATGAGGGAATGGCGCAGAGCGTGAACCTCGGCACCGAGGACACGCGGGAGGCGATCACGGCCTTCCTCGAGAAGCGGGAGCCCCGCTTCAAGGGGCGGTGACGGCGCGCCGCCTCCAGGGGCGTCTCCTCGCATCGGGGCTCGCGCTCGCCCTGGCGGCCGGCGGCTGCGCCCCGGCGGCGACCCCGGACGCCGGGGCCAGCGTCGGCGTGAGGCAGAGCCCGGCCGGCGGGCCCGCCCGCGCCGGGCCGCCCACCCCGCCGGGCCGCGAGGAAGGGCGCTTCGGGCTCAGCCGCACCGATGCCCTCGCGGCGATCGAGAGCGGCGCTGGACGCGAGGCGCTGGCCTTCTACGAGCGCGAGGCGGAGCGTCTCGAGGGCGCGGGGCAGCGGCTGGAGGCGGCTCTCGCGCACACGGCGGTGTCCTTCACCGCTCCGCGACTGGGCGAGTACCAGCACGGCATCCGCGCGGGGACGCGCGCGCTGGAGCTGCTCCGGGACGCGCCCCGGACGGTGGAGGTCACCGCAGCCCTGGTCAGCGCCTCCAACTCGCTGGGCAACTCGTACCGCCAGGTGGGCGATCTCCCGCGCGCGCGGCAGACCTTCGAATCCGCCCTCGAGCTGGTCCAGGCCTCGCCCTTCAAGCGGCGCGCCAGGTTCTGGATTGGCAGCCTGTCGCGGGGACTCGCCAGCGTCGCCGCCTCCCAGGGAGACCACGCCACCGCGGTGGAGCAGGGCGCTCGTGCCGTCGCGCTCCTCGAGCAACGCGTCCGGAGCGAGAAGGCCGTACGCCCGAGACGGGCCGCGCGGCTCCACCTGGCGAAGGCGCTCCTCCTGGTCGGCAACGCCAAGCGCCATCTGGGGCGGCATGCCGAAGCGGAGGCCACGCTCCGGAGGGCACAGCAGGTCTCGGATGCGCCCGAGGTGAAGGCGCAGGTGGTCGGCGCCCTCGGCCAGCTGGCCCGGGCGCGGGGAGACAGGGCGGGCGCCCTCGAGCATTTCGCCAGGGCGCTACCCGAGGCGCAGCGGCTGGGCCGGGTGGGGCTGCTGGTCTCGCTCCACTCCGAGATGGGACGGATCCACCTGGCGGACCGGCGCTGGGAGGAGGCGCTGCGGGAGTACAGCGGGGCGATGCGGTTGGTGGAGGACGTGAGGAGCGAGCTGGAGGAGTCCGCCTACAGGAGCGGGTATCTCGAGGACAAGCTCGGGATCTATCACGGGGCCGCTCGTGCGGCGTTGGCGCTGGGCCGGAGCGAGGAGGCCTTCGGCTTCGCCGAGCGGGCCAGGGCGCGGGCCTTCCTCGATCTCCTGGGCACCCACACCACCCTCTCCAAGGGGAAGACGCGGGCCCTGGTGGAGGAGGAGCTGCGCCTCCGGGCGCAGCTCGCCGAGGCGCGCGCGGCCGCGGCCGACAGCGAGGGGGGCGACGAGGAGGACGAGGCGGCGACCGACCCGACGTGGGCGCGGGGGCGCCTCGCGGCCGCGGAGGCGAGCTACCGCGCCTTCCTCGACCGGGTGCGCGGGGAGAGCCGGGAGCAGGCCTCGCTCATGAGCGTGGAGCCGGTGAACTTGGCGGAACTCCAGCGCCTGCTGCCCGAGGGGACGGTGCTCCTCGAGTACCTGGTGACCGAGCCCGAGACGCTGCTCTGGATCGTCACGCGGACGGCGGTGGAGTCGCTGCGGCTCCCGGTGACCCGGCGCTTCCTGGTCGCCGTGGTGCGCGATCTCCGCACCGCTATCGCGGACAACGCCACGCTCGCCGAGGTCCAGGGCCGCAGCCGGCGGCTCCACGACGCGCTGCTCTCGGCCGCCCGCCCTCGCATCGCCGGGGAGCGCCTTCTGATCGTCCCGCACGACGTGCTCCACTACCTGCCCTTTGCGGCGCTCAGGAGCCCTCGGGGGCGCTGGCTGATCGAGGACTACACGCTGGCCACCCTGCCCAGCGCCAGCGTGCTCAAGTACCTCGAGGGCAAGGGCGGTGGCAGGGAGGCGCGCACAATCGCCGTGGGCAATCCCGATCTCGGCCCCGCCCTCTCGCTCCGCTATGCGGAGCGGGAGGCGCGCGCGGTGGGCGCGCACTTCCCCGGCGCAAGCATCCTGGTCCGCGCGGAGGCCACGGAGGCGCGGGTCAAGACGCTCGCGGGCGGGGGCACGCTCCTGCACTTCGCCACCCACGGCGCCCTGGACGAGCAGGATCCGCTGGCCTCGGCCCTCCTCCTGGCGCCGGAGGGCGCTGAGGACGGCCGGCTCGAGGTGCGGGAGGTCTTCGGGCTCGACCTCGGGGCGCGGCTCGTGGTGCTCTCGGCCTGCGAGACCGGGCTCGGCCGGCTCTCCCGCGGCGACGAGCTGGTGGGCCTGCAGCGCGCCTTCCTCTACGCGGGCACGCCGGCGGTGATCACCACGCTCTGGAAGATAGACGACCGGGCGAGCTTCGCGCTGATGGAGCACTTCTACCACGCCCTGGAGCGCGTCGGGCCCGCGCAGGCCCTCCGTCAGGCCGGGCGGGCGACACTCGCCGAGCACCCGCACCCCTTCGCCTGGGCCGCCTTCGTCCTCACCGGCGTCCCCGACTGACGCCGGGGCAGGCCTCTCCACCTCGCGCGCACGGCCGGGCGGGCGCCGAGCCGCTCGCGGCCATGTGGGTTCCCTCTACTTGACGAACCGCGCCGTCTCGAACACGGGGAGGTAGAACGTGAGGCTCTCCTTCGCGTCGTAGCCAAGGTCGAGCTTCGGGCTCGTCGCAAAGACGTACTTCCAGATGTAGAGGGGGACGGCCGCAACGTCCCGCGCGACCGCCCGCTGCACCTCCTCGACGTACCGCCGTCGCTCGTCGAGGGAGCGCCCCTTCTCGGCCTTCTCGATGAGCTCGTCGCTGCCGGTGTAGTGGCCGAAGTTCATCCCTTTCATCTGCCCGGTCGGGGGCGGAGCCGATGTCGAGTGGATCTGCCACCGGAGCAGCAGGGCACCGTCCGGCGCCCGCAGGGTGCTGTACGCGATCAGATCGTTCAGGTCTTTCCGGATCCGCTCGTGATAGACGGGGTGCTCGACGGGCTCGACCTGGAGCCCGATCCCCACGCGCCGGAGCTGCTCTTGAATCAGCAGCACGTGATCGAGCTGCACCTTGAGATTGCTCTGGATCATCCTCAACCGCAGATCCGTCCGACCGGCCTCGCGAAGGAGCTGGCGGGCTTTGTCGGGGTTGTACTCGTAGCGCGCGACACCCTGAGTGATGTGCCCGAAATAGGCGGGCGGGACAATCGAAGCGTCGATGACCTGCGCGGCCGCGCCGTAGAGCGTGTCGACGATCTCCTTGCGGTTGATCGCATGGGCGATCGCCTGCCGGACCCGGCGATCCTTCAGCGGCTCGTGATTCATGTTGAAGTACAGGATGACGTGCACGCCCGGTGCCAGTGCCCAGACCCGGTCCCCCCGACTCTGAAAACGGTCGATCCACTGCTGTTCGCTCAGCCCGGTCACGACCTGCAGCTCCCCGGCCATGAACGCGCGCTCGGCGGCTCCCTGGTCCGAGATGATCCGGAACTCGATGCCCGCGACGGCAGGCGCTCCCCGGAAATACTTCTCGTTCCTGGCCAGCACCACCTTCTGCCCGGCGACGTACTCCGTGAAGGCGAACGCCCCGGTCCCCACGGGCTTGAAGGTGAAGTCCTTGCCGCGTTCCTCCACGGCCCTCTTCGACACCATCCAGCCTCCCTGATAGTTCGCCACGAGAAGCAGGAAGAGCGGATCCGGCCGTGAGAGATGGATCGTCACCTCATGCGGTCCCTTGCTCCGAACCTCACGAACGTGAGCGTAGCCCGCCGCCAGTTTCGACTCGGGCCCCTTCAACCGGTCGAGCACGAACTTGACGTCCTCCGCGCTAAACTCCCCGTAGCCGTGGTGAAACTGCACCCCTCGCCTCAGCTTGAAGGTCCACGTGAGGCCGTCCGGAGACACGCCCCACTCCTCGGCCAGGTCGGGAAGGAAATGCGTCAGGTCCGCGCTGCCCGGCCGGAAGCGTACCAGCCCGTTGTAGATCTGCGACTTCACCTGGGCATCGTTCCAGAGAAGACTACCGTTCTGTGGATCCCACCCAGCCGATGGCTTCGCATTGATGTGGGCGCGGATCCACTGCAGCGGCTCCGCCGCGCTTGCGACGTCAGCGGGTCCCGTCACGGCCAATACGGCCAGCGCCGTCATCACCGCGAGCCACGTGCGCAATGTCGATCGTGTCCTCATCGGTCGTCCCTCCACAGAGCGGCCATCACTTGAGCCGCGGATCCAGATAGTCTCGAAGCGTATCGCCCAGGAGATTGAAGCACATGACCGCCAGCATGATCGCGAGCCCTGGGAACACGACCAGCCAGGCCGCCTGCCACAGGTAGTCCATCCCCTCGCGGACCATCGACCCCCAGCTGGGCATCGGAGGCCGGATGCCGAGGCCGAGGAAGCTGAGCGCCGCCTCGACCCGGATCGCGTTGCCCAGGTAGAGCGTCGCCACGATACCCACGGTGCCCGCGATGTTGGGAACAATGTGCGCCAGAACCACCCGTACGTCGCTGGCCCCGAGGGCGCGCGCCCCTTCGATGTACTCGAGTGATGCGACGGTCACGACCAGATTCCGGATGACGCGCGCAAACCGAGCCGCCAGGCCGATGCCAATGGCGAGCACCAGGTTCGGATAGCTCGAGCCGAGCGCCGCGACGACCATCAGCCCGAACAGGAGCGGTGGAAATGTGAGCAGGAGGTCGATCAGGCGCTGAAGGGCGAAGGCGCTCCGGCCCTTGAGAAACCCAGCCGGGAGCCCGAGGAGGCTCCCGCCTGCAAGACCCGCGAGGACGGATAGTACGGCGATCCCGAGCGTCGCTCGAGCCGCCCACACCATGCGGGAGAGCACGTCGCGCCTGAGGCCATCCACCCCGAGCCAGTGCGCCTGCGACGGGGCTTCGAAGCGCGTTGCGCTCGCGACCAGCTGTCTGTAGTCGTAGCGTGCCAGGGCTCTGGGCGCGATCGCCGCCAGGAACAGCGACACGAGAACGATGGCCGGCAGGATGAGTGGCAGCGCCTGCGCCGTCCGCCGTGTCACCCTCATCACCGAGGGACTTACCGGTCCCGCCCCGCTCACTCGAACCGGATCCGTGGGTCGACGGCTCCGCACAACCAGTCCGTCAGGAGGTTCACGAGAATGAGGCTGCCGCCGATCAGGGCCAGCAATCCCTGAACGACGGGGTAGTCCCTGGCCACGATCGATTCGACCAGGAGCGTTCCGATTCCGGGACGCGCGAACACCGCCTCCACGACGATGGCGCCCGCGAGCAACTCGGCGAACAGAAGCCCGCTGAAGGTGATGACCGTCACGAGCGCGTTGCGGAGCGCGTGGCGAAGCACGACGACAAGGCCCGTCAGCCCCTTCGCGCGCGCCGTACGGATATAGTCCATGCCAAGCACGTCGAGCATGGCCGAGCGCGTGAGTCGCATCACGAAGGCCGTCTGGATCATTCCGACGGTCACCGCTGGTAGCAGCAGGTGGTGTATCCGCTGGGAAAACACGGCCAGATCGCCGCCCCCGATCACCGGGAACAACGTCCACTTCACCCCGAACGGGACGACCAGCAGAACGCCCAGGACGAACGCGGGCATCGACTGGCCCACCTGGCTGAGCATCCGAACCACGAGATCGCCGCTCGTGTTCCGCCGAACGGCGGCGAGAACGCCGGCCAGGATGCCGAGGCAGCTCCCGATGAGTGTGCCGGCCACCGCCAGGTCGACGGTGTACGGCACGGTTTGTCCGATGAGCGCCAGTGCGGACTGGTCCGAGCGAAACGACTGCCCGAACCGACCGGACAGCATGTCCCGGAGAAAGCTGACGTACTGGACGCCGATGGGCCGGTTGAGCCCGAGACTCGTCCGGACTTGCTCAAGGGACTCGGCCGTCGCGTCGCTCCCCAGGATTGCATACGCCGGATCGCCGGGGAGCACTCTGAGGACGAAGAACACAATGGTGAGAATCAGCAGCGCGTTCACGGGCACGAATACGAGGCCGCGGCCAAGATACGTCAGCACCGCGCCATTGCCTCGCCCCGCATCCGCCGGTCAGTCACCGGCGATCGGATCGGACAGCGCGTGATCGTATACAGCGAGCACGTGATCGAGCTCGGTCCGGGTGTGCGCCAGGGAGAGGTAACTCTTGCTGGCCGGGTTCACGAGGACGCCCTCGCGCAGCACACGAAGCCCCAGGGCCCTCGCCCGTCTCTTGTCGTGTCGCAGGTAGTCCGCGTAATTCCGCACGGGCCCCGTGGTGAACAGGATCTGGTACCAGGGACCGACTCCCACCGCCTGCGCCTGGACGCCATGCTTCTGGAACAGGCGGTTGAGACCGGCCCGCATGTAATCCCCCATCTCGTGCAGGCGTTCGTACGTGCCCGGCGCGCGAAGCACGGCGAGGGCAGCAAGCCCGGCGCTGGTGCTGATCGGGTTGCCGTTCAAGGTCCCGGAGTAGTGGATCGACCCCGGGTGAGTGCCGTCGCCCACCAGGTCCATGATGTCCTTCCGGCCACCGATGATTCCGATCGGATAGCCGCCCCCCACTGCCTTGCCGAGGATCGTCAGGTCCGGCGTGACATTGTAGAACTGCTGAGCCCCGCCATAGGCAAGGCGAAAGCCCGTGACGATCTCGTCGAACAGCAAGAGGACCCCGCATTGTCGAGTGACGTCGCGAACCGTTTCAAGGAAGCCAGGCTCGGGAGCGATCACGCGCTGGACGGGTTCCACGATCACCGCCGCGAGCTCGGAGGCGTGCTCCGCGATCAGCCGGGCCGCCATCGGCGCATCGTTGAAGGGCGCGACGAGGACGGTGTCGCTGGCGCCGGATGGCACGCCTCGCGACTCCACGACGCCGCGGGGATACTGCGCGAGGCGGGGCGCGAACTGGCTGACCAGGGCGTAGTCGGAGTGGCCGTGGTACCCGCCCTCGAACTTCAGAATCTTCTCCTTGCCGGTGAAGGCGCGGGCGAGGCGCATCACATGGGACGCCGCCTCACTGCCCGTGCTCGCGAATTTCACGAGCTCGATGCTCCGCACGGCCTGGATCACTTCCTCTGCGAGCTCGATCGCGTGAGGGTTCAAGCAGGAGAAGTGACTGCCCCTCGTCGCCTGCTCCGTGACGCGCTCCACGACCAGTGGATGCGCGTGCCCGACAAGCAAGGGGCCGTTTCCCATGACCAGGTCGATGTAGCGGCGTCCGGCGTCATCGAAGACGTACGCCCCCTCCCCCCGTTCGATGACGGGGGTCAGGTCCGGGGGGAAACCGAGCCGGCTCAGCTGTCCGCCCGAGATCGCGCGCGCCGCCCGCCCGTAGTCGAACCGCGTAGCTTTCACCATCTCCCTCTCCCTGTCACTGCTCGGCCCCGAGTCGAATGATCAGGTTGCGGAGCTCGTCCACCTCCAGCCGGCCCCCCGTCGGGACGAAGCTCGTCGATTCGCGTTCCTCCACCAATGCAGGGCCGTCGACGCTGTACCCCGCCGGCATCGCTTGACGGTCGAGCACCACGCAGTCTGCGAAGACCGCTTTGCCCAGGTACACGTTTCGCCGGCCTTTCTTCACCTCGCCGCTCGGCCGGGACTGTCCTCGATTGTCGAGCACCAACGAGGCGACTGGCGACGGCGCCTCCACGACGATCCGCCATGTGACCACCTCGAGCGCAGTGGTCCGATCGAGCGCGATCCCGAACGTCTGTCGGTACACGGTCTCGAACGTCTGCTGGAGCTGAAGGGCCGACGCAGGCCCGACTGCAACGTCATCGAGAGAGACCGTGATCTCGTAGCCCTGACCGGCGTAGCGCATGTCGACCTGGCCTTCGATCGTCATCTCGCGCTCCGCGACGCCGGCCCGTCGCAGGATCTCGACACCCTCCTGTCGCATCTCGGTGATGAACGAGCGCACCCGCACCCAGTCGATGGCCTCCAGATCGCTCACGTAGCTTCGTGCTTGCCGCGCCGAGAGTGGAGCCTCGAGGAGCCCGAGCGCCGCGGTGACGCCGGCGCCATAGGGCACGACGACCGTTCCGATGCCGAGCAGCCGCGCAACCTCGCACGCGTGCGCGGGCCCCGCGCCACCGAAGGCGACGAGCGTGTAGCGACGCGGGTCCCGTCCCTTCTCCGTGAGCGCCACACGAGCCGCCGCGGCCATGTTCTCATTGACGATCGCCCGGATGCCGACGCCGGTGTCCAGCGGAGCCAGCCCGAGCGAGGTTGCGAGACGAGCAACAGCCTCGTGGGCCGCCTCCTCGGCGAGCCGCATCTCGCCCCCGAGGAAGTAGCGGGCGTCCAGATAGCCGAGCAGCAGGTTGGCGTCCGTCACGGTGGCGTCGCTCCCACCGTTGCCGTAGCATGCGGGCCCCGGCGCCGCGCCCGCACTCTGAGGCCCGACCTTCAGGAGGCCGAGATCGTCAACCCATGCGATCGTCCCTCCCCCGGCGCCGATCTCGAGCAACTCGACGGACGGCACTTGAAGCGGCAACCCGCTGCCCTTCTTGAAGCGTCGGATCCGAGCGACCTCCAGTTCGTTCACGAATGTGGGCCGGCCTCCATCGACGACACTGAGCTTGGCGGTCGTGCCGCCCATGTCGAAGGCGAGGACGTTCGAGAGACCGATGTGTCGCCCGACGAACGCGGCCGCAATGGTGCCAGCCGCTGGCCCGGATTCCACCAGGCGGATCGGCATCTCGACCACCCGATCCACCTCTCCGATGCCGCCCTCGGACATCATGACGTGCAACGGCCCCTTGTAGCCGAGGCTCCGGATACGGCCATCCAACCGGGTCAGATAGCGCTGCACGAGCGGTTTCACGTAGGCGTTGGCGACCACGGTCGACGTCCGAGGGTACTCGCGAATGACCGGCGAGAGCTCCCCGGAGAGCGACACCTCGAGGTCGGGAGCCAGGCGGCTCACGACGTCACGCACCGCCCGCTCGTGCGCCGGGTTCGCGTAGGCATGAATGAGGCACACCGCGACGGACGCAACACCCGCGTCCCGGAAATCACGCACGATTCCGGCAAGGTCCTCAGTCGCCAGCGGCTCGCGCTCAGCGCCCGTCGCCCCGATCCGTCCCCTGATCTCTCGCCGCAACGCGCGTGGGACCAGTGGCTCCGGCTTCTCATGGTAGACATCGTAGATGTCGTACTTGTACTCGTTGCCGATTTCGAGCGTGTCGCGGTAGCCTGCGGTCGTGATGAGCCCTGTCCTGATGCCCTTGCGCTCGATGAGCGCGTTCGGGACCAGGGTCGTGGCATGAGACAGGCGACCGACATCTTCGAAGCTGGCGCCGTACTCCGCGAGAAGCTGCGCGAGGCCCGACAGGATCCCGTCGCTGGGATCCTTCGGCGTGGTGAGCGACTTGCCGAACATGATGACGGAGCGTTCGGGATCGATGAGCACGAAGTCCGTGAACGTGCCGCCGACATCGATACCGATACCGATCCCCCGCACCCCGGCGCCGCCGGCCGCAAGGCCGTTCGCCGTCATTCGGTCGACCCCTGGTCGGACACCCTCGAGCCGGTCGTCGGATCGACCCCGTAGATCGCGCGGCACGCCATGGGCGAGATGATGCCGCCCTCCAAGTCATGCATCACCCGCTCCACATCGCGCTCCGTGGCGCGTCCGTAGCCACCGCCGCCGGGCGTGCCGATGGACACCCTGTCCCCCGGCGCGATCATGACCCTCCCGAGCGGGGGGAGCCTGCCGTTGCTGTTGAGCCGGAGCCCGGCAAGCCCGCCGGCGAGCCCGCCGACGCGCCCAAGGGCGGGAAGTCGGAGCCGCACCATGTGCGAGGCGTACATCGCCGGTCGCTCCGACAGAAGCTCAATGACCACGCGCGCGCCGAGCCCCCCCCGGAAGCGGCCCGCCCCTCCGGAATCCGGCACGAGTTCCTTGCAGTGGAAGAGCAAGGGGCTGTGCTGCTCGATCATCTCGATGGACGAGATGCCGCAGTTGCTCGGAAACGCCGTGCACGACAACCCGTCCTTGAACCGCGCCGCCCCCATGCCACCGGAGGCGAGCAGCACCTCCGAAAAGCGACCACCATCCGGCCGCTGGCCGCTGAAGACACAGCGGCTCGCCGGGGCCCCCGGGTCGCCGACGACGAGATCCGGCGCGACCTGCTCCATCGCGGCGAAGAGCCCGGCCACCAGGTACTGGCCGGTCGCGTGCCGGCTGTTCACCGCCGCCGGAAACGTCGCATTCACCAGCGAGCCCTCCGAGGCACGGACCTCGAAGCGTCGAAACACCCCCTCGTTGTTCGGCAGCGTCGGGTGGAGCAGGCATTTCAGCGGGAACATGGTGAGCGCAAACGTGTACGTGTATGGGCAATTGATCGCCGCCTCCTGTGTCTGCGGCGACGAGCCCGCGTAGTCGACGACGATGCGTCCGCCGCGCACGGTCAGACGCAGATTCACGTGAAGCGGTTCGTCGAGGCTGTCGAGCTCGAGCGCCGACGCGTACTCACCCTCCGGCAGCGCCCGAATCACTCGTTCCATGGCGGCTTCGGAGCGCGACTGGATTTCGTGGAACACCGATGTCGGATCGTCGACGTCGTACTCCAGACAGGTCGTGAGCAACCGCTGTCGGCACGCTTCCATCGCGGCCACCTGCGCGTGCATGTCGCCCAGGACCTGGTTCGGGACACGCACGTTGGCCGAGATCACGTCGAGCAGCGTCTCATTCCACCGGCCGTGATTCACGAGCTTGGTCGGCGGAATTCTCAGCCCCTCCTCGAACACCTCGCGGCTGTCGCCAGACCAGATGCGGCCACCGACATCGCTGAGGTGCGACGAGCAGGCGGCGAAGCCGATGATCCGGTCCCGGTGGAAGATCGGCATCGCCATGTTGAGGTCGGGTAGGTGGCCGGTCCCCATCCACGGATCGTTCGTGATGATGATGTCCCCCGGCGCCATCTCCTCCGCCCGGTACTTCGCCAGGAAGTGCCGGACGGTTCGAGGCAGCGTGCCGATGAACCCCGGGACGGTGATGTTGCTCTGGGCGACGGAGCCGCCATCGCGGTCCAGCAGCACGACCGCGAAGTCGAGGGCCTCACGCGCCACGGGCGAGAATGCTGTGCGGCGCAGCGTCACGGCTCCTTCGTCGACGATCTGGATCAACCGGCTCCAAAAGATCTCCAGCTCCACGGGATCCCAGCGGCGCTCGCTCGCTGGGTCCTCGGCCGGTCGCGTACCGCGCTCAGAAGGGGCCATGGTCCTTCAGAATGCCACGTGACGAGACTCGGCCATGAGCTCGCGCAGTCGCCGAAGCATGTCCTTGGCAACCGGTCCGGGGACGCCGCTGCCGATGCTGTGCCGATCAATCTCGGTGATCGGGCAGATCTGCGTCAGCGTCGAGGTGAAAAACACCTCCTCGGCCATGTAGAGGTCATACGGAGTGAGATCGGCCTCCTCCACGTCGACGCCGCTTGCCCTCGCGAGCCGGATGACCGTTTGCCGCGTGATCCCGTCGAGAATGTTCGTGCGCCGAGGCGTCAGCAGCCGGCCCTGCTGCAGGCAGAAGATGTTCTCGCCTGCCCCTTCAGCCACGAAGCCTCGCATATCGAGCATGATCGCCGCATCGACGCCTGCATCCCACTGTTCGAATTTCGCCATCAGGTTGTTCAGGTAGTTGCAGGACTTGACCCGAGGATCGAAGACCTCCGGCGGGACGCGACGCGTGCGGGCTATGATCGTGCGAATGCCCTTGTTCTGGCGGATGTCTTCGCTGTGCTTGCTGCGGAGCTGCGGAATGACGACGATCGTCGGTCGCTCGATGTCCCTGCTGTACTCCAGACCGAGCGGACCAGCGCCGCGCGTGACGAGCAGCCGCATGTAGCCGGACTCGAGGTGGTTGCGCCGCACCGTCTCCAGCACGGCGTCGACCATGCTGTCTTTCGTCATGCCGATGTCGATCCGGCAGTAGCGCGCCGAGAACCACAGGCGGTCGACGTGTTCCTGCAGCGAGTAGACCCGGCGATTGCTGATCCCCAAGCCTTCGAAGACGCCGTCGCCGTACTGCATGCCATGATCGGTGACGGACACGGTCGCCTGGGACAGTGGCATCCAATCCCCGTTGATATATGCGAGAAGGTCTGCGCTCACGATGACTCCTCCACCGGTGCTGGACCGCGCCGGATCCCTAGACGCCGATGAGCCGGCCGTCTTCGATGATGAGCCGGCCGTCAACTTCCAGCGTGGGCCGGAGGATCACCCCATCGAGATGGAGCTTGCTGTAGATGGTGCCGCCGATATCGTCGTTACGTCCGAGAGCGACGTGGATCGCCCCGAGGATGTTCTTGTCCTCACGCTGCACGCCCGTGATGCGCGCCTCTGGGTTCAAGCCAATCGACGCCTCCACGGGCATGTGCCAGGCATTCTCGTCGCCGAAGCGGCGAATGTACTCCTCCAGCTCGCGGGCCTGATACCCGCCCTCGATCGACTTGATGCGCCCCTGGTGCACGGCGAAACGAATCGGCTGCTGCAGGAGCCCGATCTGGTGCAGCGTGGTGTCGACCACGATCACGCCGTTTGCCGTACCCTCCACCGGCGGGATGTTGAACTCCAGACCAGGGAACACCACTCCGTACAGCGGACTCCCCTTGCGCCCTTCCTCGGCGCGCCGGAAGACCTTCAGGGGATGCCGACTGCCGTCCGGCTCCTTCGGCACGAAGATGCGGCCCTCGACGCTATACGTTACATCGGTGCCCAGCGAAGAACGAAGCCGCGCCATCCGGGCGCCTTCGAGCCGCTTCCCCAGTGCGTACCGCGTGCGCAGCATCTGCTGATAGTCTGCCGTCACTCCGCCCCGCGTTAACATGTCGGCCGTGATGCCGCCGTCCATCACGATGGTGGGGACGCCGGCTCCCATCGTCCGATGACCGGCAGGGCTGTGGAACATGCCCGTCGTCGCGACCAGCACGACCAGATCCGCCCTCGTCATGGCCTCGACGACCGGCTCGGGAGGGTCCAGGTAGTCGGCGGGCCGGGGCGGGAACAGCATGACGCTCGGTGTGGCGCCGAGCTCGTGGACGCACGTCGCGACGGCCTGCCAGACTAGGGGATCATGCGCCGTGTCGGTGACGATCACGACGTGTTGACCGGCCTGCGCATTGACCTCGAACACTGGCCGGATGTATCGGAGCATCTCGATGCAGCGGGTCGGAACGGCCTCTGCGGGACGCAGCATGCGAGTCTCCTTCGCTTTGCCGATTCATCGCTCCTGAGGTCTCGGCTGACGTCGACCCGTTCCCTCGACCCGGTCACCCACCGTCACGTCTCCGATGAGCGCCGAGCCGTCTTCCGCATCGGCCTCGAGATGTGCCCCAATTCCTCCGACATCGTCTCGGCCGCCGCGACGACAGCCGGGATGAGCCGGTGGATGCGAGCCGGCGTCAGGTGCAGCCGGGGTCCGAGAACATTCACGGCTGCCACGACCCCTCCGTCCTTGTCGAGGATCGGGGTTGCGATCGCGGCCGCGCCGCGGACTGCCTCGCCCTCCGAGACCGCGACGCGCCGCGCCCGGATGTCCTTGAGCTGCCGCAGCAGCTGCATCCCATCCGTGAGGGTCCGCTCGGTGATCGCCTCCAGCGGGCGACCGCACACGATCCGGCGAGCCTCGTCCTCCGGCATGAAGGCGAGCAACACCTTCCCCGCCGCGCCTGCGTGAAGCGGCCGGGTTGCGCCGACGTTGATCGTGATGCGCAGCTCGTGCTGGCTCGGGGCCACGTCCACGCAGAGCCGATCGCGACCAGTCCGAACGAAGAGACAGACCGTCTCCTCCGTCAGCGCCTGGAGCCGCCGGAGGTGTCGCCGGCACACCTCCAGGAGGCCGGAGTGATTGAGCGCCAGCGTGCCGAGGCGAACGAGCTCCGGGCCAAGCACGAACGCACGATCCTCCTCGCGTTGCCGGACGATGCCGTGGTGCGAGAGCGTCCACAGGATCCGAAGCAAGGTTGCCTTGCTCATCCGCAGCGCGCGACTCAGCTCGGACAGGCCAAAGGCGGCGCGATCCTCAGTGAACGACGCCAGAATGACCATCGCGCGATCGATCGCCTGCACGCGCCCCGGCCGGCCGCGTGTCCGTGCCGGAGGAGGAAGCGCTACTCCGGTCGCGCGTCGCGTCGCTTTCCCTCCCGGCGGATCACGCCGCCAGCTGGTTCACAATACGAACCGGTGGTTCAAAATGGCCCCCCTCCCTATTACGGCGGCGGGGCACACATTGTCAATGCCCTTCTTGCCGTGAGAGGCGCCGATGCCAAATCAGCCGGATGGCCAGCTCGGTCTCGCGGGCACGGAAGGCCGCCGCCTCGTCACTCCAGGCCGAGGTTCCAGCGCCGGGTCCGGGCGAACTCCGGAGGAACGGGCGGCAGGTCGGACAGGACGAAGCGGACGAACTCCGCCCGGGAGCGGTACTGGAGGGCGGGATTCTCGCGGCGCTCACGGCCGATGGTCGAGCCCAGGGGCCCGGCCAGGGCCGAGCTCGGTGCGCTGACGCTCACATGAGCCGGATAGACCTCCACGGGGTCGGGCAGCTTGAGCAGGGTGCCGTGGAGGCTGTCGTACAGACGCTCGGCCAGGGCGCCCGCCGCGCCGGCCTCCTCGACCTCGGGACGTCCCACCCGGCCCGGCAGGAGGGTGTCGCCCGTGAGCACGCTCCAGGGCTCGGTCGCCCGGCTCCGGTCCGTCACCAGGAGGGAGAGCCCCTCGGGGGTGTGGCCCGGGGTGTGCAGCGCGGTCAGGCGGACATTCCCCAGCTCGTGCTCCTCCTCGTCGGCGAGGCCCGCGTGGGGGAAGGCCACCTCGGCCGACTCGTGGAAGAAGACAGGGGCGCGCGTCACGGAGGCGAGCAGGCGAGCGCCGGAGCGGTGATCGCCGTGGGCGTGGGTCTCGACGATGTGGGTGATGCGCAGGGAGGCCTGCGCGGCCGCCTCGAGATACGGGGCGATGTCCTGCTGTGGATCCACCACAGCGCAGCTGGCTGCACGCGGTCAGCCGAGGAGATAGCTGGCGCAGCCGGTACCGGGCGCGAGGATCTGCCGGAAGATCATCGGAGGGCCCCCTTCTTGGGCGTGGGATCGGTCACAAACGACCCTAGGGGCCCCCAGGGCGGCCGGCAAGTCGAATGATCAGAACCGAGCGATCGTCGGCGCTTATCGGAGCGGCCCCTCCTTGCCCGCGCGGTAGCCCGCGCAGGCCCGATGGGCCGGGGTGGTGCAGGTCGAGGCCAGGGTCGCCGGGGCGGGGAAGCGCATGCCGAGCCCGGGCCGGCGACAGAACGCGCTCACGGGATACACGCACAGGCGATCGGCCGTGACAGGCACGAGAAACGGACACGTCTCCGGTGGCGCGGGCCGGGCACTCTTCTCCATGGCTATGTCCGGTACGCCACGCCGTCAGCGACCAGCGAGAAGCGCGGGACTACCGGCGTGCCGACGGAGGCGGTGTGCGCCAGGGCAAGGCAGCCCTTCTTGCAGCGGATGCGCGCGGGTTCCAGGAAGGCCGAGCACGAGACGACGTCGGCCGGATACTCGGCGCCCGGCCAGGAGAGGAACGCCGCGTCCACCCGCCGATGGGAGAACGGGCAGTCGAACGACGTCCGAGCCACCGAGGGGCTGGCCGGCAGGAACTGGGCGAAGACCGTCAGCAGCAGCGCCCCAGCCACCATCACGACCAGGGGACCCAGCAGGACCAGGACCACGAGGCTCGCCACCACCGCGCCACCCCATTCCATGATCGCCACCTCCCTGAGCGGCCAAGCGCGCCCGTGACGCTCTGGACCAGCGCGTCGGAGACGCCTGGGCCCGACCACTCGACGGGCCACTCCATGCCCCCACCCTCCCGCGGCGACACCTGCCTGCAGCCGACTTTGCCGATTACGTGTGCAAGCCGAGTGCCGGGGTGTGTCGCCCCAGAATGACTCAATCTCGGCAGGTTGGCAACGGGGTGCGGGAGCCGCCCGCTCCGAAGTGGTCCCCGGCTGTCTCAGGTGAGGCTCGCCCGCCCCAGCGCGCTCCACAGCCGCGTACGGGCTCAGCCGCTCCCGGCCGACTTGCCCTCCCCTCCCCCGCCCTGTCGCTGCCGCTCCAGGAGCCCCCGCGCGATCACCAGCCTCAGCGCCTCCGTCGTGCCCTCGCCGATGCGCCAGCCGCGGACCAGCCGGTAGAGCCGCGCCAGCGGATGGCCCTCGACGACGGCGGCGCCGCCCGTGAGCTGCATGGCGCGGTCCACGATGCGCGCCACGGCCTCGGTGGCGAGCGCCTTGGCCATCGCCGTCTCGGTGTCGACGGCTCCGCCGCCCTCGGCGAGGCGGGCGCAGGCCCCCAGCGCCGAGCGCGCGGCGAAGAGATCCATCGCGCTGTCGGCGATCATGGCTTGTACCTGCTCCCGCGCTGCGGGCGGGGTGCCGCTCCGGTGGGGGCGCGCCGTCTGGCTCAGGGTGTAGCCGAGCACCCAGCGCCCCGTGCCGCAGGCCTGAGCGGCCGCCCGCCGCCTGAGCGCCGTGATGCTCTCGAGCGCGCGCGGCAGCCCCTGGCCGATCTCCCCCAGCACATCCTCGGGCGGCACGGGAGCCTCCCGCAGCTCGAACTCGCCGTGCAGCCCTCCGTCCAGCGTGCGCAGCTCGCGGCGCAGCACCACTCCCGGAGCCGCGCGCCGGAGCACGAAGAGCGCCGTCCCCGTCGGCCCGCCCTCGTTCTCGGTGACGCGGGCCACCGTGAGCAGGAGATCGGCATGGGGCCCGTCGGTGACGAAAGCCTTGACGCCGGTGAGGCAGAAGGCCTCGCCGCGCCGCACGGCGGTGGTCCGCGGTCCCTCGGGGGTGTCGGTGAAGGCGAAGGCCGCGCTGAGCTCCCCTGCGAGCACCGGGGCGAGGAGGCGGCGACGCTGATCGGCCGTCCCGTGGCGCAGGAGTCCGCCGTCGCCGCCCAGCACGAAGCGGCCCAGAACGCAGTTGGAAGCCGCGATCTCCTCGTGGAGCGCGGCCTGGCCCACGGGGCCGAGGCCGCCCCCGCCGACCTCCGCAGGCTGGAGCAGGCGGAAGAGGCCGCGGGCCTCCGAGCGGGTGCGCACCCAGCGTCTGAGGGCCGGCGGCGCGTCCGCCTCGTCCCGCACGCCCTGTGCCCGCTCGGCGGGCAGGAGCTCGTCGCGAAGGAAGGCGCCCGTCCGCTCGCGGAGAGCTTCGAGCTCGGCGGGCAGCGCCTCCGGGGCCAGAGGGATCACGGCCGGCCGCGGGCCGCGCCGTTGCCGATCAGCTTCTCGAGCTGCTCCAGCTGACCGCTTGTGCCGAGGGCCAGGAGGCGATCGCCCGAGCCCAGCACCAGGTCACGCCCCGGGTTCACCAGCGGCGCGTCCTCCCGCAGGATGGCCAGCACCGTGGCGCCGGTGGCGTGGCGGATGTCGACGTCGCCGAGGCTGCGCCCGAGAATGCGGCTGTCGGCGGAGATGGCCAGGTCCTCGATGTTGAGCGCCTCGTTCCCCTTGCGGAGCGCGGTCTCGAAGAAGTCCACGACGGTCGGGCTCAGGATGAGGTGGGCCAGGCGGTGGCCGCCGATGGCGTAGGGGCTGATCGCGCGGTTGGCGCCGGCGCGGATGAGCTTGGCCACGCTGGCCTCGTCCACGGCCCGGGAGACGATGTGGAGAGCCGGGTTGAGGACGCGCGCCGAGAGCACGATGTACATGTTGGTGGCGTCGTTGGCCGTCGTGACGATGAGGCCGCGCGCTCTGCGGATGCCGGCGCGATCGAGCACCTCGTCCTCCGTCGCATCCCCCTGGACCCAGAGGTAGCCGCGCTCCTCGGTCCTCCGCGCGGCGGCTGGACTGGGGTCCACGACGACGAACGCGACACCCGCCTCCTTCAGCTCCAGCGCCGCCTGGCCCCCCACACGCCCGAGCCCCGCCAGGATCACGTGCCCCGCCACCTTCGCGATCTGCTTCTCCATCCTGCGCCTCCCCCCGGGATCGGCCAGCCGGACCGTGACGAGATACTCCATGAGGACACCGAGGGCGTAGAAGAGGCTCCCCACCCCGACGACGGCGAGGGCCATGGTGAAGATGCGCCCCGTCCCGTCGAGGGGCTTGACCTCGCCGTAGCCCACGGTCGTGATGGTGATGACGGTCATGAAGAGGGCGTCGAGCCAGCTGCCTCCGATGCCCCGCCAGAGCCAGGCGTAGCCCACCGTCCCCGCCCCCACGACCCCGGTCACGAGCGAGAGGGACAGGAGCACCCGGGGCCGCAGGTAGCGCGTCTCCCGTCGGGCCAGCGGCTTCCACATGAGGCCCGCATCATAGCAGCGCGGGCGCAGGGTTGACGAGAGCCGCCGCCGCGCCCATGATGCGGGAGGCGCGCGCGCCGCGCCCCGACCCATGCCCGAGGATCTCCTGACCGCCGCCCGCCTGCGAGCCCAGGCCAACTCCTTCTGGCGCCACCTCGGCATCGAGGTGGACGAGGCCCGCGAGGGCTGGGTACGCCTGCGCGTCCCGATCCGCGACGCGCTCCGCAACGCCCCGGGCGCCCCCCTTCACGGCGGCGTCCTGAGCACGCTGGTGGACGCGGCCGTGGGCGCGGCGCTGGGCACGCTGCACGCGGCCTCGGCAGGAGGGGTGGGGCAGACGACTCTGGACCTCAACGTGAGCTTCCTCGCCGCCGCTGGCGAGGGCGAGGTCTTCGCCGAGGGGCGCATCCTGCGCCGGGGCCGGACCATCGCCTTCGGCGAGGCGACCATCACCGACCCGGCCGGCCGGCTCGTGGCCGTCGGCCGCGCCACCTACATGATCATCGCACCGCCCGCGTGAGCGGCGCCCCGAGGAGGAGAACCCCCGTGGCCATCAAGATCGTCTTCGCGCCCGCGCTCCCGGCCCCCATCATGAACATTGCCCGCGCCATGGTGCCCGCGGGTTTCGAGCTCCACGTGGTCGAGCAGACCTCGCCGGAGTTCCTGCCCTCGCTCCGGGACGCCGAGTTCTTCCTGGGCTTCGCCCGGGAGGCGCTGAACCGGGACTTCTACGGGGCGGCGCCCCGTCTCAAGCTGGTGCAGCTCATCAGCGCCGGCTACGACCGCCTCGACCTCGAGGCCGCGCGCCGCGCGCAGGTGCCGGTCGCCAACAACGGTGGGGCCAACTCGGTGGCCGTGGCCGAGCACACGCTGATGCTGATCCTGGCCGTCTACAAGCGGCTCGTCTGGCAGCATCGGAACGTGGTGGCGGGGAAGTGGCGGGTCGGCGACTTCTCGCACACGCGGCTCTACGAGCTCGAGGGCAAGCGGCTCGGCATCGTGGGGCTCGGGCGCATCGGCAAGCGGGTGGCGCGGCGGGCGCGCGCCTTCGACATGGACGTGCAGTACCACGACATCGTGCGGCTGAGCGAGGACCAGGAGGACGCCCTCGGGGCGCGCTTCGTGCTCTTCCCCGAGCTGCTCCGCACCTCGGACGTGGTGAGCCTGCACGTGCCGCTGAACGCCGAGACGCGCAACCTGATGAGCACGGCCGAGTTCAACGCCATGAAGGACACGGCCATCCTGATCAACACCTGCCGGGGGCCGGTGGTGGACGAGGCGGCGCTCCACAAGGCGCTGACCTCGGGGCAGATCGCGGGGGCGGGGCTCGACGTGATGGTACAGGAGCCGCCGGGGGCGGATCATCCGCTCTTCGCGCTGGACAACGTGATCCTCACGCCCCACACGGCCGGCCCCACCTGGGAGAACTGGGCCAAGGCCTTCCGCAACGGCTTCGACAACATCCAGCGCGTCGCGGCCGGCCGGCCGCCCGAGTGGGTGATCCCCGAGCTGCGGTAGCCCCGCGGCCCCCGCGGCGGCCTCGCGGGAGAACCCCTCGGTCAGATGACGCCGTCCGCGCGCAAGCGGGCGACATCGGCCTCGGTGTAGCCCGCCTCACGCAGGATGGCGGACACGTAGATGAGCCGCGGGTTGAGGACGCTCACGCTCTCCCAGCCGAGGCCCCAGCGCTCCAGCACCCCCGGCCTGAAGTTCTGGACCAGCACGTCCGCCCCCTCGACGAGCCGGCGGGCGACGGCTTGCCCCTCGGCTCGCTTGAGGTCGAGGGTGAGGCTGCGCTGGTTGCGGTGCGCGAGGAGGAAGAAGGCGCTCACGCCGTTCAGGTAGAGATCGCAGCCGGCCCAGTTGCGCTCCCAGAGCGTGCCCCCGGGCGGCTCGATCTTGACCGCGTGGGCGCCGAGGTCGGCCAGGAACTGCACGGCCGAGGGGCCCAGCAGGAACTGGGTGAAGGAGAGCACGCGGATACCCGCCAGGACGGACAGCGGCGGGCGCGGGTCGGCGGTCACTCGACGATCTTGAGGATGTGGGTGGCCGCGGCCACCACGTCGCCCCTCTGCGTGGTGCAGGTCACGCGCGCGAAGGTCTTGAGCGCCGCCTCGTCGCGCTCCACGATCTCGTAGGTCACGGCGACCGTGTCGCCGAAGAACAAAGGTGCCGGGAAGCGCACGCGGTCGTACCCGTAGGAGATGATGGTGCCCGGCAGCCCGTCGATGATCTTCGTGGAGGCGGCCGACATGAGCCCGATGCAAAGTGCCCCGTGCGCGATGCGCCGGCCGTAGCGCGTGCGGCGCATGTACTCCTCGTCCGTGTGGTTCGGTGAGTGATCCCCGGTGAGGCCGGCGAAGAGGTAGACGTCGGACTCGGAGACGGTGCGCCGCACCGTCACCGTCCGCCCCACGGGGAGGGCCGCGAAGGCTGCGTTCTCTTCCATGGCCTCTCCCCAGTTACCAGACTCGGGGGTCGGAACGCAAGGGGACAGACACCCGGCGCTTGACGGACACCTTCCGGACGTCTACGCTCGGGCGCGGACGTCAACCCGCGGTCCCGGGAGGAGCCCATGCACATCGGCCTCTGCATCTTCGCCACGGACTACTCGATCCGCCCGGATGAGCTCGCGCGCGCCGCCGAGGAGCGCGGCTTCGAGTCGCTCTTCCTCACCGAGCACACCCACATCCCCACCAGCCGCCGCACCCCCTTCCCCGCCGGGGGCGAGCTGCCGCGCGAGTACTCCCACACGCTGGATCCCTTCGTGGCGCTCATGGCCGCCGCGGCGGCCACCCGTCGGCTCCTCGTCGGGACGGGCATCTGCCTGCTCATCGAGCGGGACACCATCACGACGGCCAAGGAGGTGGCGAGCCTCGACCTCCTCTCGGGCGGGCGCTTCCTCTTCGGGATCGGCGGCGGCTGGAACGTCGAGGAGATGGAGAACCACGGCACCGGCGCGAAGACGCGCTTCAAGCGGCTCACCGAGCAGGTGCTCGCCATGAAGGAGATCTGGACGAAGGAGGCGGCCGAGTTCCACGGGGAGATCGTGCGCTTCGACCCCATCTGGGCGTGGCCCAAGCCCGCGCAGAAGCCGCACCCACCCATCCTGCTTGGCGGCGAGAGCGGCCACACGCTGCAGCGCGTGGTGGACTTCTGCGACGGCTGGTTCCCGCGGGCGCGCACCGCCGCGCGCGTGCTGGAGGGGCTGGCGGACCTGCGGGCGCGCGCCGCGCGCGCCGGGCGCGATATGCAGACGATCTCGGTGTCCGTGTTCGGCACGGCGCCCGACGCGGCGCTGCTCGACCGCTACGCCGCCGCCGGCATCACCCGCTCGATCCTCCGCGTGCCGTCGGAAGGCCGCGACACGGTGCTTGCGCTGCTGGACCGCTGGGCCCCCCTGGCGGCCCGGTTCGGGGGTCAGGTCTTGCAATCCGACACGTGACCACGGGGCCACCGCTGTCTTGTTCCCAGCGGCACCCGGTGCCCGGTGCCCCGACCCGTATCCCAATGCAAGACCGCCCCCGCCCGATGTCGGAATGCAAGACCTGACCCCTAGCCGAGGTCGGGGTCGATCTGGAGCGCGTCGTTGAACCGGTTGGTGAAGTTGGCCGCGCAGATCACGAGGGTCAGCTCGACGATCTGGTCCTCGGTGAAGTGTTCCCTGAGGCCCGCCAGGGCCTCGTCGCGGAGGGCCGCGGCCCCTCGCGTCACTCGCTCCGCGTAGAGCAGCGTGGCCCTGTCCTTGGCGTCGAAGAGCGGGCTCCGCCGGTAGAACGTCAGCGCCGCGATGTGCTCGTCGGTGATCCCGACCCGCTTCGACGAAGCGGTGTGGGCGCGGGTTCAGTACTCGCACCCGTTGAGCGTCGAGGCCTCGAGGTAGGCGAGCTCCTTGTAGCGGGGCTCCACCGTCCCCGCGCGCATGACGGCGGCATAGAACGGCATGAAGTGCTTGAGCACCGAGGGCCGATGGGCCATCACGCCAAACATGTTCGGCATCTTGCCGTAAGCCTTGGTGAGCGCGTCGTAGATCGGCTGTGCCTCCTCCGCCGCCTGCGGCCTGGGAAGCGGGTTCACGGTCGCCACGGAAGACCTCCTTCCCCCGAGCGCGGGGTGTGCGGGATCCGGCCCGCGACGGCGCGGACCTTGCGAGGCGCCGCCAGCCAGATCGCGACGATGGAGACGAGGCTGGCGGCCATGGCCAGCCAGAATGCGGGGGCGTAGGAGCCGGTGCGGTCGTAGATGACGCCCGCCACCCAGGGGCCGGTCCCTGAGCCCGCCCCCGCGCCGAGGCCGAGAGTGCCGAACACCGTGCCGTAGTGCTTGCCCTGGAACAGCTCGGCCGGGATGGCGCCGAAGACCGAGGCCAGGCCATAGCCGAGCATGCCCTGGGAGGCCACCATGAGGTAGAGCAGGGCCGGCGTGGGATGCTGCCGCATCAGGAGCAGCAGGACGTAGCAGAGGATGAAGCCCGCGCTGGCCAGCGTCCACACCCACTCGCGGCCCACGCGATCCGAGAGGTGGCCGAGACCGATCTGGCCCACGATGCCACCCAGCCCCACGAAGCCGAGAGCGTAGGCCGCCACCGCGGGTGCGAAGCCGACCTCGATCAGGTACTTCGTCTGATGCACCTGGACGGCGTACCAGGCGAAGAGCCCGGCGAAGAAGCCGAGGAAGACCCACCAGAAGCGCGCCGTCCCCAGGGCCCGGCCCAGCGTCCACTCCACCGAGGCCCAGGCCTGATCCACCACGTTGTCCGGGTGCGAGCGGCCAGCCGCGATGGAGGCGGGGGCGAGATCGCCGTCCGCGACGAGGTGCAGCTCCTCGGGGTGGCGCCGCTGG
Source organism: Candidatus Rokuibacteriota bacterium (assembly GCA_016188005.1). Taxonomy (NCBI): domain Bacteria; phylum Candidatus Rokuibacteriota; species Candidatus Rokuibacteriota bacterium. The sequence goes on from JACPIQ010000044.1 coordinate 44,814, forward strand.
AAGATGGCGTTGAGCGGCACGAGCGTCACGGCGAGGAGGGCGGCCATCGCCCAGCACGCCTGGCGCCAGCCGGAACGGAGAATGAGCGCCTGCAGCCACGGGAACAGGATGATGGAGCCGATCCCCACTCCCGCGAAGGCCAGTCCCATGGCCACCCCGCGCCGCCGGATGAACCAGTGGGGCAGGAACAGGGCGTGCCCCGTGTAGCCCACGCAGACGCTGCCGCCCACCACCAGCACGCCGAGCGTGAGGTAGAGGTGCCAGGGCTCCCGGGCCAGCGTGCCCAGGGTGAGGCCGGCGCAGATGCACCCCACGCCCAGGGGGATCACGCGGCGCGGGCCCCACCGGTCCATGAGCCGGCCCAGGAACGGCGTGAAGAGCATGGAGAGCAGGAAGCCCACGGAGATCGTCGCCGCGGTGACCCCGCGCTCCCAGCCGAACTCGTCGAGGATGGGCGGGAAGAGCAGCGAGAAGGCCGTGCGGGAGTTGACGCCGATGGCCATGGTGACGAAGGCCACGGCCACCACCACCCAGCCGTAGAAGAAGGGCACGCGCATGTCGGTTCCCGCGGTATCCTGCCACGCCGCCGCGCCGATGGAAAGCGCGGAGGCGGCCCCTCACCAGTCGAGGGTGGCGAGCAGGCTGGCCACCGCACTGATCCCGGCCTCGACGAGACCGACAGGGCCTGAGAGGTCGAGCCGGTTCCCCTCTCGGTCCCGGAGCAGGCGCTGGACGTCGAGCCGGTCCGTGAGGAGCCGCGCGGCCAGCGCCGGATCCTCGGTGGTCCGACGGATCTCCGCCTGCTTGAGCGCGCGGACCGTGACCTCGACCTGGTCGGGATCGAGCATCGAGACGGGCGCGCGGCAGTGGCCGCAGACGGAGCCCGTGGCAAGATCCACCGGCGCCCCGCAGCTGGAGCACCGGATCATCTGCACGTGCCGCCGGAGCTCGACCAGCTCGGCGGGCCCGAGCGGACGGACGAAGTCCTTCTCCCTGAGGAACTCGGCGAAGGTGATGAAGCGCCCATGTTCCGCCGGGCATCGCCAGTAGTGGAAGCGCGTGCCGCGCTGCAGATCGGCGGTCTGCGCCAGGCGCACCCGGCACCGCGGACAGGCCAGCGTGTCGGGCAAGGGCGGGCGCGGCTCCGCCCCCTTGTCGTGGATCATGGTGAAGAGGCGCAGGACCGAGCCGGGCGTGAGCACGATGCTCTCATGGGTGTCGAACCAGAAGGCGCCGCACCCGACGCACCAGTCGAGCCCCGCGGGACGGCCGTAGTGGCCCTCCAGGGTCTCGGAGGCCATCTCGTGGCTGCAGCCCGGGCACTGCATGGACGGCGTCAGCCGAGCGGGGCCCCGCACTCCGGGCAGAACTTGCTTGGCCGGTCGAGCCGCGCCGTGCAGCGCCCGCAGACCAGGGTGGCGGCACCGCCGGGTGGGGCGGCGGCGGTGGCGTCCCGCACGGCCGGTTCTGCGGGCCGGGTCGCGCCAATGGCCTGGGCCATGGCCTGCCCCATGGCGATGCCCGCGCCGACGCCGACGCCCGCGCCGGCGGCGCCTCCGCCCTGCTCGGCGGCCAGGGGAATCGACTGCGCCACCTGGAACTGGGTGTAGCGGCCGAGATCTCCGACGATCCCCATGCCGATGCGCTCATCGAGGCGCCCCTGCAGTTCCTCGGGGAGGGAGATGTTCTGGATCTGGAAACCCTCGAGCGCCAGTCCCAGCTCGGCGAAGAGCGATGCGCCCCGGTCGCGCACGGCGGCCGCCAGCTCCACCTGGTTGGCCGCCATGTCGAGGAAGGGCACATGGCTCTCCCCGAAATGATCGGCCAGGGTGGTGACCAGGGTGCTGCGGAGCTGCCCCTCGAGGTCTGCCGAGAGATAGCTCTCCCGCGTGCCCGACACGCGCTGGTAGAAGGTCCCGGGCGCGGCGATGCGGTAGCTGTAGATGCCGTAGGCGCGCAGGCGCACGGCGCCGAACTCCGGGTCGCGCACCGTGATCGGGTGCGCGGTGCCCCAGGTCTGGTTCAGGCGCAGGCGCGTCGAGAAGAAGTAGACCTCGCTCTTGAACGGAGACTCGAAGAGCTTGTCCCAGTGCCGGAGATCGGTGAGGAGCGGCAGGTTCCGGGTGCGGATCGCGTGCTGGCCGGGCCCGAACAGATCGGCCACCCGCCCCTCGTGGACGAAGAGGGCCATCTGGGTCTCGCGCACGACGAGCTGCGCGCCCTGCTGGATCTCCATGTCCGCCGTGGGGAAGCGCCAGGCCAGGACATCGTCGCCGGGCTCCGTCCACTGGATGATGTCGACGAACTGCTTCTTGACGAAGTCCATCAGGCCCATGGCAGGCTCCTCCGCTCTGTGTGGCAGACACGACGGCCACCGGGCATACCCCGCCCGTCTTCCTCTTCACGACCTACCCAGCAACCCGGATGCCAGAGGGCAGATATCCGCCAAGTCGCTGACTCGATGGAGCGCGGCCCTTCAGGACCGGGCACCGGCGCTGACGGTCTGCGTCAACCCTTGCCGCGGGACGTCCGGCACGTGGTGCCGCGTGAGGGTGCCAGGATCGGCCACTGCCGGGCGCCCGCAGTGCGCGGCCGGTCGGTGTCGCCGGCGCGCCACCGGGGAGTTCCGCCTACACGCTGCGGGTCACCACCGCGGCCCCGTAGCCGACCACCTCGTCGAGGTCGCCTGTCACGTCCCCCGAGGTCGCCTGTCGCAGCACGCGGGCGCGGTCCGCGCCGAGGTCGCGCGCCGCCCACAGCACCGCGGCGAGGGCGCCCGCGCCGCAGGCCTCGCCCCTGCCCTCCGCCTCGGCGCTGAGCACGGCGGCTGGATCGAGGGCCTCCACCCGCCTGAGCATCTCCCCGTCCAGCCGCGTCGCCTCAGCCTGCGAGTGGAAGTGCGAGAGATCGGTGCTCGCCACGAGCAGTGTCGGCCGCCCCTCGAGGGCTCGGGCCAGTGCGCGTCCCAGGGCCCGCAGCGCATCGGGGCGGAGGGTGCGCACCATCAGCGGCAGGAGACGGAAGGGCGCAGCGAGCACGCGCTGAAGGAAGGGAAGCTCGATCTCGAGGGAGTGCTCGCGATCGTTCCTGATCCGCGCCAGCCCCGTGTCCCCGTCCTGGCCGAGATGCGCCTCCAGGCGCCCGACGGCGTCCCGGTCCACCTGGACCGTGCCGAGCGGCGTCTCGTAGGCGGTGTGGCCGGAGGTGAGGAGCCAGTGGGGGTGCAGGTCGTGGAGCGGGCCGACCACGGCCACCAGCTCGGGCGCGAGCCCGCGCAGCGCGGCGAAGGCATACCCGGCCACGGGCCCGGAGTACCTGTGCCCGGCATGGGGCGCCACCACCGCCACCACGGCGCCCATGAGCTCCGGCAGCCGCGCGGCCGCGAGGTGGTCGTCCACGCTCCGGGCGAGCCGCCGCGGGTCGCCGGGGTACCACGAGCCGGCAATGGGCGACGGGCGGACATCCGCCGGGACCTCCATGGTGCCGGGGCTCCTCTGACCTCGACTCTAGCGCAAGACGCTCAGCCGGGGGGAGGGGCCGCCGCGCCCGGAGAGAGCGGATATGGGATAGTGTGGCGGAGAGGAGCCGATGAGCCTCGAAGCCCCGCCCGCCACCCCGTCGGAGGCGCTGCTCTGGAGCCGCCAGCCCGACGGGAGCGTCGTGTGTCATCTCTGCGCACACCGCTGCCGCATCCGCCCGGGGCTCAGCGGGATCTGCGGCGTGAGGGAGAACCGGGACGGCATGCTGGTCACCCTCGTGGCGGATCGCAGCGTCAGCGCCGAGGTGGACCCGATCGAGAAGAAGCCGTTCTTCCACTTCCTGCCCGGTACGCGTGCCTATTCCATCGCCACCGTCGGCTGCAACTTCCACTGCCTCTTCTGCCAGAACTGGTCCATCTCCCAGTGGCCCCGCGCGCATGCCGGGCGGATCCCGGGGGAGCGGACCTCCCCGGCCGAGGTGGTGCGGGCCGCGCGCGCGGCCGGCTGCGCCTCCATCGCCTACACCTACACCGAGCCCACCGTCTTCCTCGAGCTGGCGCTGGCGACGAGCCGGCTCGCCGCGGCGGCGGGCCTCGGGAACGTGTTCGTCACCAATGGCTACATGACGGCGGAGGCGCTGGCCCTCGTCGCCCCGGTGCTCCACGGCGCCAACGTGGACCTCAAAAGCTTCTCCGACCGCTACTACCGGAAGGTCTGCGGCGCCACCCTTGCGCCCGTCCTCGACACGATCCGCGGCCTGCGTGAGCGCGCCATCTGGGTCGAGGTGACGACCCTCCTGGTGCCCGGGCACAACGACGGGGACGAGGAGCTGCGGGCGCTCGCCGCCTGGCTCGCCTCCGTGGACCGTGACATGCCCTGGCACGTCTCGGCCTTCTCCCCCGCCTACAGGATGCGGGACGTGCCGCCCACCTCCACCGCCGCGCTCCACCGGGCGGCGCGGATCGGCCAGGACGCGGGCCTCCGCTACGTGTACACGGGCAATGTCCCGGGCGATCCCTTCGAGAGCACCCGCTGCCCGGGCTGCGGGCGGGAGCTCATCCGCCGGCGCGGCTTCGCGGTGGTCGCCAGCGCGCTGGCGGATGGCCGGTGTCCGGGCTGCGCCACCGCCATCGCCGGGGTCTGGGAGGCGCGCTTTGACTTGCGCTGAGCGCGCCGGCGTGCTTTCCTTAGACGCTCATATGGGCTCAGCGAGGCAGGCCACAGTCGAGCGCCGGCGTCACCCCCGCGTCCCTGCGGCCTGGGCCGTCCGCGTGCAGGTGGACGAGGAGACCCTGGTCGGCCGCACGGTGGACGTGAGCGCGTACGGCATCCTCGTGGTCACGGCGCCCACGGTGACGCTCAAGGTCGGCCACTCCTACTGGGTGGAGCTCGTGGCCGGCAAGGGCAACACGCTCGTGGCGCTCGGCGAGGTCCGCCACGTCAGCGGCAAGGGCGCGGGCCTGAAGATGACGGTCCGCCTGCCGGTCTGAGATCGTCACGTCCGGGAAAGGAGCCTCGATCATGCGCGAGTCCCTGACGCTCACCGCCGAGGACGGCCACCGCCTCTCCGCCTACCGCGTGGCGCCCGCGGGCCAGCCCCGCGGCGGCCTCGTCATCGTCCAGGAGATCTTCGGCGTCAACCCCCACATCCAGAAGGTCTGCGACGGCTTCGCCGCCGACGGCTACGTCGCGCTGGCGCCAGCGCTCTTCGACCGCGTGGAGCGCGGGATCATGCTCGGCTACAGCCAGGACGACCTCGAGCGCGGGCGCAGCATCCGCGGCAAGGTCGACATGGGCGACATGGTCAAGGACGTGCGCGCCGCCGTGCGCGCCCTGGCGGCGGCCGGCCTCCAGGTGGGCGTGGTGGGCTACTGCATGGGCGGGACGCTCGCGTGGCTGGCCGCCACGCGCATCGAGGGCGTGGCCGCCGCGGTGGGCTACTACGGCGGCGGCATCGCCGCGGCGGTGGAGGAGCGGCCGCGCTGCCCCGTGCTGCTCCACTTCGGCGAGACGGATGCCTCGATCCCCGCGGAGCAGTACCAGCGCGTGATGGCCGCGCACCCGGCCATCCCCGTGCACATCTATCCCGCGGGGCACGGCTTCAACTGCGACGAGCGCGCCTCGTACCACGCGCCCAGCGCGACGCTGGCCCGCACGCGCACGCTGGAGTTCCTGCGCCGCCACGTCGGGTAGCGGGCGCGCCCCGGCGAGCGCCGGCGGCTACGCCCAGGGCACGGGCGCGCCCCAGCGGTCGAGCGACGTCGTCTCCGACGTCGGGCGCCGCGTGTTCGGGCCGAACGACCCGCGCGGATAGCCCAGCGGGATGCAGAAGTGGAACGCGACCGGCTCCGGGATGCCGAACATGGCGCGGAAACGGTCCATGACCTTGGCGTGGAGCGTGGTCGGGACCGAGCCGATGCCGAGCGCGCGGGCGGCCAGCATGAGGTTCTGGCAGGCGGGGATCACCGAGTTGGCCGCCCCGGGCGGCTCCGCGAGCGCGAAGACGACGCAGGGGACGTCCTTCATCTCGTCCGCGAGCCCCATCGCGGAGCGGTGAGTGCGGTCCTCCACGGGAATGTCCTCCGGCTTCGTCCAGCGGTGATCGTCCCAGCGCTTGGCCCACCACGCCTCCCGGTAGAGCGCGCCGAACTGCCTGATGAGCGCGCGGTCCGTGACGGCCAGGAAGCGCGCGATCTGGCGGTTGCCGCCGTTGGGCGCCTTGGCCGCCGCCTCCAGGATGAGCCGGAGGTCCTCCATCGGGATCGGGTCCGGCCGGAAGCGCCGGATGGAGCGCTGGGTGAACATCGCCTCGCCGACGGGCATCGCAAGCCGGTGATGGTCCATGACGCCTCCTCCTGGGGTCAGGTCTTGCATTCCGACATCGCTATGGGTACGGTCTTGCACTGTGATATGGGTCAGGGCGTTGGTCAACTTGTATCGCCGGCAGCGCAGCAGCGGCGGGGCCGGGCCCGCGTGCTGGATTGCAAGACCTGACCCCGGGAGTGAGGAGGCGCGATGAGCACGGGACCGCTGGCAGGGATCAAGGTCGTCGAGATCGCCGGGATCGGGCCGGGGCCGTTCTGCGCGATGATGCTGGCGGACATGGGAGCGGAGGTGCTCCGCGTGGACCGCACCGCCGAGGCCGACATCGGCTTCGCCGGCGATCCGCGCAAGAGCCTCCTCAATCGCGGCCGCCGCTCGGTGGCCATCGATCTCAAGCGCGCGGCGGGCATCGGCGCCGTCAAGCGCCTCGTCGCGGGCGCGGATGCGCTGATCGAGGGCTTCCGCCCCGGCGTGATGGAGCGGCTCGGGCTGGGGCCCGACGAGTGCCTGGCCGCGAATCCGCGGCTCGTCTACGGGCGGATGACGGGCTGGGGGCAGGACGGGCCCATGGCGCATGCCGCCGGCCACGACATCAACTACATCGCGCTGTCGGGCGTGCTCCACGCCATCGGCCGCCATGGCGGGCCGCCGGTGCCGCCACTCAACCTGGTGGGCGATTTCGGCGGTGGCGGCATGTACCTGGCCTTCGGCGTGGTCTGCGCGCTGCTGGAGGCGGCCCGGTCCGGCCGCGGCCAGGTGGTGGACGTCTCCATGGTGGACGGCTCGGCCTCGCTCTCCACGGCTGTCTTCGGGCTCCGCGCCATGGGGATCTGGAGCGAGGAGCGCGGCGACAACGTCCTCGACTCGGGCGCGCCCTGGTACGACGTGTACGAGACGAAGGACGGCAGGTACGTGGCCATCGGCTCGCTGGAGAAACGGTTCTATGGTGAGCTGATGCGCCTCACCGGGCTGGCCGCCGACACCCCCCCGAAGCAGTGGGACCGGACGCAGTGGCCCGAGCTGCGCGCGCGGCTGGCGGCGACGTTCAAGAGCAAGACGCGCGAGGAGTGGCGCGCCATCATGGAGGGCAGCGACGTCTGCTTCGCCCCCGTGCTCTCCTACTCCGAGGCGCTCCAGCACCCGCACAACCGCGCGCGCGGCACCTTCGTGGAGGTGGACGGCATCGAGCAGCCGGCGCCGGCGCCGCGCTTCTCGCGCACGCCGGCGGCCATCCAGCGCCCTCCCGCCCGTCCCGGCGAGCACACGGAGGAGGCGCTCGGGGACTGGGGCTTCTCGGCGGCCGACATCGCGGCGCTCAGGGCGGCGGGCGCGCTCGGCTGAGTCAGGCCGCGCCCGCCTCGCCGGGCGCTGGCCCGCGCCGCGCGCGAGCATAGGCCGCGCGGGCGGCCGGCCAGTGCCTGATCAGCGAAGGGCAGAGCGGCAGCAGTCGCCGCACGATTGCCGCCGAGAGACGGAGCGCCCGGTCGCGGCGAGCGTCCCAGGGAAAGCCGTAGGCGGCGCGGATCGCCGACGGGAGGAGCCCCACCGTGGGCAGCCGGAGCAGCGGCAGGAGCGGGCGCGCGATCAGCGGCACGGGCGGCGTCACGATGGCCGAGGCCAGTTCCCGCGCCGTCGGCGTCACGGCGATGGCACCGCTCGCGAGCATCTCCTCCATGGACGTCCGGAGCGCGGGCATGCTCCTGGGCAGGACGCCTGGGGGGATGCCCAGCAGCGGCTCGATGCCGGCGGCCTCCACGCAGTAGCGGTCCCTGTCGGCGCGCCCGAGCGGGCCGACGAAGAGCTCGTAGGTGAGCAGGAAGGAGTCCACCAGCGTGGCATGTACCCAGCCGAGCAGCGCCGGATCCTCGGCCGTGTACGCGGTGCCCGGCGAGAAGCGCCCGGCCGCTTCGGGGAGAAGGCCATTCACGCGCGCGTGGATGTGACGGATGCCCGCTGCGGCCTGCTGCCGCTCCTCCTCCGTGCCGAAGGTGAGCGCCAGCATGGCGCGGAGGGTGCGGGCGAGCCTCTGCCACCTCTCCCGCGGCTCCCGCAGGAAGGTGCTGTGCTCGGCCACGCCGCGCGCCACCAGCGGGTGGGCGATCTGGAGGAGGATCGCCCGTCCCCAGCCGGCAAGCAGCACGACCTCGCGGTGGAGCCGCCACGACATGCTGTCAGGCCCCCGTCCTTCCGTCACGCCGGTCCTCCCTCACCGTCATTATCCCGCGGGCGGCGAGGCTTGACAGGGCGGGCGTCCATCTGGCGGTATCGGGGCATATGGTGACCGCGGACGGGAGAGACAGGTGATGGCGGCCGCCTCGCGGGAGTTCCAGGTGATGGTCAAGCCCATCGGGGCCCTCTGCAACCTGGACTGCGACTACTGCTATTACCTCGACAAGCAGCAGCTCTACCCCGCCACCGCCGCGCCGCGGATGCCCGACGACCTGCTGGAGGCCTACATCGTCCAGCACATCGCCGCCGCGCCACGCCCCCTGATCAACTTCCAGTGGCATGGCGGCGAGGCCACGTTGCTCGGGCTCGACTACTTCCGGAAGATCGTGGCGCTCCAGCGCAAGCATCAGCCGGCGGGGCGGCGGATCACCAACGGGCTCCAGACCAACGGGACCACGCTCGACGAGGAGTGGGGCCGTTTCCTCGCCGCCGAGGGCTTCTTCGTGGGGCTCTCCCTCGACGGCCCGCAGGAGCTCCACGACCGGCACCGCGTGACCAAGGGGCAGAAGCCCACCCACAAGGCCGTCATGCGCGCCTGGCGTCTGCTCCAGCAGCACCGGGTGGCCACGGACATCCTCTGCGTGGTCCATGCCGACAACGCGGGCTCGCCCATGGCGGTGTACCGCTTCTTCAAGGAGATCGGCGCCCGCCATCTGCAGTTCCTCCCCTTCGTGGAGCCGCTGCGCGACGGCTCGGGCGGGGTGACCCCGCACTCGGTGCCGCCGCTGGCCTACGGGGAGTTCCTCTGCGCGATCTTCGACGAGTGGGTGCGCCAGGACGTGGGCCGCCTCACGGTGCAGATCTTCGACGAGGCGGCGCGCCCGGCCTGCGGGCTGCCGCACGCGCTCTGCCACTTCCGGGAGGAGTGCGGGGACGTCCCCGTGGTCGAGCACAACGGCGACTTCTACGCCTGCGACCACTTCGTGGACCCGGCCCACCGCCTCGGCAACATCAGGGAGACGCCCCTGGCGGCGCTCGTGGACGGCGAGCCCCAGCGCCGGTTCGGGCAGGCCAAGCGGGAGAGCCTGCCCCGCTACTGCCGGGAGTGCGCGGTGCTGGCCATGTGCAATGGCGGCTGCCCCAAGGACCGCTTCATCCGCACCCCCGACGGCGAGCCCGGCCTCAACTACCTCTGCGCCGGCTTCAAGCGCTTCTTCACCCACAGCCGGCCGGCCCTCGAACGCCTCGCCGCCGTCTGGCGGGCCGGACAGCCCATGGAGCGGCTGATGCAGGAGATGCGGGCGGCGGACCGGAGCGCGGCGCAGCAAGCCGGGCGCAACGACCTCTGCCCCTGCGGCAGCGGGAAGAAGTACAAGCGCTGCTGTCTGGGGAAGCCGGCGCGCTGACGGCTCAGCGCGACACCGGCGTGCCGTCGAGCTCCCCGCTCAGCAGCCTCGGGGCTGCATGCGGCTGGCCGGGGCCGCGAAGAGTCGGGCCTACTTCCGGGAGCGCCTCCGGACGGCACCCGCGAGGAGGAGCAGGCCCGCGCCGAGGAGGAGAGCCGAGGCGGGCTCCGGGATGCCGCTGGGGGGCGGTGGTGGCGGGGGCGCCTGGAGCGTCAGCGCGATGTTGTCGATCTTGGCTTCGTAGTCGGAGCCATTCCGCTCCGCCGCCAGGCCGATCGTGTGACTCGTGCTCGTCGCCGTGAAGGTCGTCGAGAAGGGCACGAAGGTGTCGGTCGGCGCGCCAGTCAGCTCCAGGATAGCCACTCCGTCGAGCAAGACCCCGAAGGAGAGATGTGTGATGCTGCCGCAGCAGCCGTACTCGTTCGCGTAGTCCCCCGCGACGAGATAGACGGCGCCGACGGTGAGGCCCGACACCAGCTGGCTGATGGTCGGGTCCGTCGCGGACGCCCCGCCGTCGTTGAGGATGAACATGGCATCGGGGTTCCCGCCAGTGGTTCGATGCCCGCCGGCGCCGTCGATGTGCACCGAGGTCCAGCCGCCGCCGGTGCCATTGCTCGGGACAGCGGTGTCGAAGGTCCCGTTGGTGATCAGGCTCGCGCTGGCCGCCGGGACGCTGCCGAACAGGAGCGCGGCCATCCCCAGCACGAGCACCGCTCGACGTCGGTCCATGATCGATCCTCCATCGAAAAGGCGGTTCGAACCTTGGGAACTGCTCCACCCAAGTCCAGGTCAAGTGGAGCAAGACGGATGCCCGGCCGGGAGCCTGCCGCCCAAGTCCCTGTCACAGTGCAACTCCCCGGGAGTCGCGTCGATTCGCCGGCGGGCCCTCATTCGAAGATCGTAAAGATCCCGGACACCCCCTCCCAAGCGCCTGAAGCCTCGATCGGCTGAGCGTGCCGGCCGGCGGCTCAGCTGATGTCCTCGGGCCCGCCGTGGGGACCTTCTCGAGGCCCGCGAGGAGGGCGCCCTGCCAATGAGAGGTCGGGTGATAGGCCAAAGGACCCAGGAGGTGCGCCCCGGGGAGCCGTGTCAGGGACCGACAGGAGCCCATCGTCATGGCCAGCCTCCTCGACGCGGCGCTCGATCGTAAGCATCCCCGACACCTCGCGACATCCGGGGAAGCCGGCGCGCTGCTCCGATGCCCCCGGCTGCCGGGAGCGCCCACCGATTCAGTAGGACTTGGGCATGCCGAGGAGATGCTCGCCGATGTAGTTGAGGATCATCTCGCGCGACACGGGCGCCGTGCGCTGGAGCCGGAGGAAGGAGTAGATGTCCAGCAGATCGTAGTCGCTGGTGAAGCCGTTGCCGCCATGCGCCTGGAGCGAGATGTCGAAGGCCTCGAGCGCCGCATCGGCGGCGGCGAGCTTGGCGATGTTGGCCGCGGGGCCGGCGGCCTCGCCGCCGTCGAAGAGGCGGGCGGCGCGCCGGTTCATGAGGAGCGCCAGCTCGAGATGCGCCTTGGCCAGCGCCATCGGGTGCTGGATGGCCTGGTAGGCGGCGATGGGCCCCTCGAAGACCTGGCGGCCCTTCGCGTACGCCACGCCCTTGTCCAGCACGTACTCGCCCAGCCCCACGCACATGGAGGCCACCAGGATCCGCTCCGGGTTGAGCCCGTCGAAGAGCGCGCGGAGCCCCCGCCCCTCCTCGCCGATCAGGTCCCCCTCGGGCACGAAGACATCGTCGAGGAACACCGCCCACTGCGTCTCCAGCTTGCACACCTGGGTGTCGATGCGCGTGCGCGAGATCCCCGGAGCCTTGGTATCCACCACGAGGAGCGAGAGCCCGCGCGTGCGGTGCGCGGGGTCCAGCGGGCTCGTGCGCGCCACCAGCAGCATGTGGTCGCTCACGTCGATCCCCGTGATGAAGGTCTTCTGGCCGCTCACCCGGTAGCCGCCCGGCGCCTTCCGCGCCATGGTGCGGATCCTGAACGTGTTGGTGCCGGCATCGGGCTCGGTGATGGCGAAGCAGAACTTGCTGGCCCCCGTGACGGTGCCGGGCAGCCAGCGGCGCCTCTGCTCCTCCGAGCCGTGGCGGGAGACGACGATGGCGCCGAGCCCCGGGCTCACCACCAGGAGCACGATGGGCACCCCCGCGCGGGCCAGCGTCTCCTCCACCAGGGCCAGCTCCTGGATGCCGAGCCCCGCGCCGCCATAGGCCTCGGGCACCGTGATGCCGAGGACGCCCAGCGTGGCCAGCTCCTGCCACACCTCCTCGGGGAAGCGCCCCTCGCGGTGGCAGCGGAGAAACTCCGCGCGCGTGAAGCGGCGAGTGAGTCGCCCGACGCTGGCGACGAGCTGCTTCTGCTCCGCGGTGAGGTCGAGATCGCCGATCGACGAGACCCGCGCTTCCGTCATGGGGCCGGCCGCGCGTGGCCCGCGATCACGGCCTCGCCCGCCTGGTTCTCGATCCACACCTCCCAGCCTCCGGCCGCGTCTGCCTCGCGCCGGGCGCGCGCCCGCACCGTGTCGCCCGGCCTCACGGGCTTCTTGAAGCGCACCGTCAGCTCGACTCCCGCGATGCCCTCGTCGCCGTGGGTCTCGCGCAGCAGCTCCCACGCGAGATTGAGCGACAGCATGCCGTGAGCGATGACGCCGCCGAAGGACGTCGTGCGCGCGAAGGCCTCGTCCACGTGGAGCGGGTTCCAGTCCTCCGTGATCTCCGCGTAGCGGCCGATCCGCTCCTGCGTGATCCTGATCGGCGTCCCGCCGGTCTCCGTCTGCCCGGGCTCGAGCGGCGTCATCACCGCGCCCAGAGAATGACCATCTCGCCCTCGAGGACAGGCTGGCCGTCGGCGTCGCTGGTGAGGGTCTCGAGGGTCACCCAGCGCCGCTCCTGCCGGAGCTCGGCGCTCTTCAGGCGCACCACCGTCTCCAGCCGCTCGCCTACGCACGGCAGCCGTCGCCAGCGGAAGCGCTGCGAGCCGTGCACGTTGCCCTCGGGCCGGGGCGAGGTGAGCCGGCCATAGGCCGTGATGGCGATTACCGCCGCCAGCCCCGGCGGCACCCGGCCCCCGGCCGGCGGCGGCAGCTCCGGGTAGATCGCGCGCCAGCGCTCGAGCACCTCGGCGCTGCAGTCGAAGGGCTGCCGGCCGAACTCCCGGCCCGGCACCAGCTGATCGAAGGTCAGCACCAGCAGCCCTCAGCGGCGCTCGACGCCGGTACGACGCCGAGCCAGCCCCTTGAGGAGGATGCACGCGCCCAGGCCCGCCGGGAAGCAGGCGACCAGCAGGAGGACGGCGAGGCCCGCGCTTCCACGCCACCCGGACCCGGAGCGGCCGAGACCCATGGCGGCCACGGCCAGCGGCAGGAAGATCGACCCCAAGAGACCCAGGTAGTAGGCCGCGTCCCCGACCTGCCAGACGATCCCCCAGCCGCGGCTCCGCTGCCAGACGGCATCTCGCTCCCCCGCGTGTCCATTCGGCATGGCTCAGACGTCTTCCGGCCGCTTCCCGGCGAACACACCTTTCTGTTCCATGCGCCCGCGCGCCTCACGCCACCGACTTCCAATTGAGCGCCAGCCGCTTGCCGGTTGCCGCGCAATCACGCAGGTAGAGGTTGATCAGCGTCTGATATGGGATCCCGCACTCCCCCGAAATGCCCTTGAAGTACTTGACAGTCTGGGCATCGAGCCGAATGGTTACCTGGCGCTTGAGCCGGCTCGCGTACAGGTTCCGACGACCCTTCGAGAAGTCATACTTGTTGAGCAGCATCTGCCGCTGCGAACGCGGCCCGTGGCCGTGTTCCGGATCCGGCCCGGGTGCGGTCTGGTGAACGTCGCTTCGCCACGGCCTTCACCCGTCTCCTCCAGCGCCCCAGAAGTCCTCACCACGCCGCTCCTTTCGCACGGCGTCCTCGCCCTCACCCTGACGGCGGCCGCGGTGGAGCGGCGCACCCTGGTGATGTTTACCTTCGCGATTCGGCAGGAGCCCGCTGAACCGCGCAGTCTGGCACTGTCACCTGAATCACTGCTTGTGCAGGTGAATCACGTTCGGGGCGGCGCCGTCGCCGCGGCGCGTGTCCTCCGGCCGACGCAAGAGTCCGGGAGCGACGTTCCAACGCTGACCGCTCTCGGTAATGACGGTAACCGTCTTCTTGTTGTAGCGCGTGAGCATCCCAACCACGATCGGGCGGCCTTCTGGTTGAAACGACACTCGATCGCCGATCTTGAACTCCAGCATCTGCGCGTGCGCCCGCATGTGATTCAAGAATCGCAGCCGCTCAACGATCCGGTTGTTCAGATCGACGAGATCTGCCTCGGTCAGCTTGTCGATATCGATCTTCATGCACACCTCACGGAGGGCAAGGCCTGTGGGCACTACCGGCAGCCCGAGCTCCCGAACGACCAGGCTGAGCGGCCGGCGTCGAGCCGGGCCGTTCACGCCTGCTGTTATGCGGGAACGCGCACGCGCTCATGCAGGAACTCCGGCGCGAGATCTGCGCCGTTCGGCCAGACGATCGTACGCAGTTCTGGATGCAGGCGGACGGACCGAAATGCCTCGAGCTGGCGCAGAGGCTCGAAGATCGGGCCGCCGAGTTCCTCGCGCAGGTCCACCTCACCCGCAAGACCGTCACTGAAACGGAGCCGTATCACGTAGTCCCGAGCGTAGCGCGCCTCAACGGCGTGGATCATGGTTACCCCCCGATTTACTCCAGTGGCTCAATCGCGAATCGTCACACACTCCATCTTCGCATAAAGGGGCGGCGGATGAGCGGCGGGAGGAACCGCGAGCGTGCTCGCGGGGGCCGCCCGTCAGGCGGATGTCAATCCGCCGCCCCCGATGGCGCGGCGCGAAGCGTCCGTGCCATCGTCCGCGGTGACCAGCCGTGGCGAGCGAATGCGAGCCAGCGGTCTGCTCGACTGCGAAGTTCGACCCGCTGTCGCCAGCCCTTGATGGCTTCATGATCTGGCTCGGGCGAGGGCTGCTACGATCTGTTGGGTCGGGTACCCGACGATCGTCCGCACTCGGCCTGCTTTGTCGGCAAAGATCATTGTCCCGCCGTCGATTCGGAACGTCCCAGGCCACTCGATGGCGAAGCGCTCCGGTGTCTCGGTGATCGTGAAAGGCAGCCGGGTCTTCGCTGCAGCTAGCTGGACGGCCAGACCGTCCTCCGCGTCGAGGATCCAGGCGTCGCCGGTTGTCGTCGAAAAGAAGACGAGCGGCGGCAGCGAGACGATCCGAGCGTCCTCAGCGATTGCTCGTGCGATGATGTACTCCGCCTCCCCGGTGATCGACACTTCCTCCCACCGAACCTCTCGTGTCTGGAGCCGGTCCTTTCGGCGATTCACGACCTGCCCTCCCGGATCAGAGGGGCGAACGATCTGCGCTTCAGCTGCGCGCGAAGCGCGTCTGCTGGAAGCGCTTGTTGGGCCGTTTCTGGGAGAGAGCCAGCCCTCACGATAGCCTCCGGGCGATGGCCTCGATCGGCTTCATGCCCTGTCCGAATCGGGCGATGGCCTCGCGGTGCTTCGCCAACTCCCCGTACGCGATGAAGCGAACATCTACATCGACCACCCGACTGAAGGCAGGACGCTTCAACTGTTCACGGACGTCAGCCTCTCGGGCATCGGGGGCGACCAGGAACAAGGACTGTCCGGCCTGGCCGAAACCGAGCGCAAGATCCAGCATCCGTACGATGCCGGAGTGGATCGACGTCGTGTGTTCGCCCTCGCACGCGGCCGCTACCCGACCGGTTGCCGGTTCGACCCAGAGTATGTCGATCAAGCGGATCGTCTCGACAGCCGGGGCGTTTTCCAGCGCTTCGGGGAGGCGACCGAGGCACCCGTCAGCCAAATGCCCCTCACCGTAGGGGCGGCTCCGGTCGTTGCTGGCGACCCACACTCCGAATCCCAGGGCTGTCCCTAGATCCCGCAGCCATCCCTGGATCTCGGTGTGCGTGCGCTCCTCGTCGCGGGCGGCCTGAATCGCCCAGTTGGCTCGGTCGGACTCGGCGCGGATCCGAGCCAGATCCTGCTCCCATCGCGCGAGCGCAGCGTCATCCGACTCGCGTGGCGGCGGCGGGTACCTGCCCGACCCTACATCGAACAGCAGGCCCGCGATCGCGCCCAGGTCGTTGGACAGAAGGTCGCGGTACTTCGTGTTTACCTCCCGGATCCCGCTCCGCATCGCCAAATATTCGTCCCACCGGCCCAGCTTCACCTTGGCCCCCATCACCGCGTTGTAGCCCTTCACGATGGCGGTGTTGAAGGGCGGCACCACGGTCGGGTGGAGGAAGTAGAGAAGATTGGCAACCGCGGGGCCAAGGCCCTTGATCGCGGCGCGGTCGAGGACCTGGATGGCCCCGATCACCTGAGCCTCCTCACCGGCACAGCAGGCGCAAGTCTGGAGGAAACGGGCGAACGCGAGCTGATTCGGACGGTTCTCGTAGATGTCGGGGATGCGCAGTTTGGGTTTCCAGAGAAACGCGTGGTCGGCGCCACGGAAGATCTGTCTCTGCTCTGCGATGGACCCTACGACTGTCTCGAGAGAAGAGCCCTTGTAGGCGTTGCCGAAACTGTCCGCTTCAATCTCGGCGACCACTGCCGAGATCCCCTGACGGATCGAGCGGAAGTTCTTGAGCCGCTCTTCCCAGAGGAACCACGTGCGGTAGGTGCCGGACGGGTCATCACGCCACCGAGTGAGGAGGCCACGAAGGGGGTCGATTGTGGACCTTTGCGCGTCAGGCACCCTGGTCACCCTCTTTCCTCACTCACGATCGCATCATCCGAATTGGCCCATCGGGCTGCTCAAACGCGTTGTTCGGAGCGAATGCGTTGACGGCATGTCGCATCTGACATATATTCCCGTCGTGAGCTTGAGCGACAAGCCGCTCGTCTGGCTTCACGGCGAGATCAAGACGCCGCCCTTCTCGCAGGCAGCCAGGCTGGAGGCGGGCTATCTTCTTCGCCGGCTCCAACAGGGGGACGTGCTTGGTATACCCTACTCGAGGCCGTTGCCGGTCCTGGGACCTCGCTGTCACGAACTGCGCGTCCGAGATGTCGGGGCGGACTGGAGAATCGTGTACCGAGCCGACCCGGACGCGATCGTGATCTTGGAGGTCTTCAGCAAGAACACCCGCACGACGCCGAAGTCCGTCCTTGACATCTGCTTCAGGCGACTCAAGGAGTACGACCGTGCGTGACGAGAAGCGAAAGCGTCTCCAAGCAATGGGCTGGAAGGTCGGTAGTGCCCAGGAGTTCCTCCGCCTGAGCGACGAGGAGGCCGCGTACATCGACCTGAAGGTGCGCCTCGCCTCCAGCCTGCGCGAGCGACGGCAGCGGCGTCGACTCACGCAGGCGGACCTCGCCAGGGTGCTGCGCTCGAGCCAATCGCGCGTCGCCAAGATGGAGGCGGGCGATCCCTCGGTGTCGCTGGACCTCCTCATCAGGTCGCTACTCGTCCTTGGAGCGTCGCGCCGCGAGTTGTCGCGGATCATCTCAACCGGCTCGCCCGCTCCCGCCGCATAACGGTCAGGCTGAACGGCCGGCGTCGAGCCGGGCCGCTCGAGCCTGCTGTTGGGCAGCTGCGTTACCCGACTTCGTCTTCTGGATGCTCACGGAATGCTGAGTCCTGTGCCAGAACCTACCAGCTGTTGCACGAGCTGGTGGAGGTCAGCATGCACGACATCAATGCGCTGGCGATCTGTCTTATGAGGCCAGTTCATGTGCCCCACGATATTGCGAGGCAGCCGTACCTGCTCTATGCGGGCGATCCACTGATCAATGTCCGGTATCACCGGTTTGAATAGGTGGCTATTTGCGGTGATGATCCTGCTCAGGTCCGATAGAAACGCGTAGTACACGTCGTGCTTTCCGGGCGTGCTGTGCCAAGGCCGGTTCGTGTAGTCCGCGCGTCGACGTTGCACACCGGCCTGGATTGCTGGATCGACGGCCACTGCCCACCAGTTCGAGCCGACCTGTGCCGTCAGTATCGAGTGCGCCATCACGCGGACGAGGTTTTCAATTGCGTACAGCTTCCAGTAAACTTTCTGCCCGACGTTCTTCCCCGCCGCATCGACGCGGCGCGCGTCAAACGCGTAGGACCGGAAATCGGTGGTAGGTGGCATCGGATCGCTGAGATGGCTCTACTTCCGTGAGCCTTGAGTCTTCGGTTTCTTCTTCGGCACGCGACGGGCCTCGTACAGAGATTGCGCCACGACGCCGGCTGTCGTCTGGAGCAGATCCGCAATCTCAGTATTCGTAAAGCCTGCAAGGCTTAAGTGAAGCGCCTTCTCTCGTTGTGGTGCGGTCTTTAAATGCTGGAGTAACAGCAGGGCAAGGAGCTTCTCCGCGCGGTCCTCTGATGGCATTTACCGCGTCCCTCTCTTTGAGCGCAGGTTGGCCGTAAGCGTCCGGATCGTTCCGGGGGAAGTGTTTAGGACCTCTGCGATGGTCTGGTTGTCCAGGCCTGCGAGTTTGAGCAACCTGGCGCCTTCAGTGACGCTCCTGTTGCTAGCAGCCTGGATCGCCTCCACCTTCAGAATCTGCGTGAGGAGGTCGATTATCTTCTCGTCTGTCTTCATCGGCGGTCCTCGCTTGGTAGCGCCTCTATTCGGCACGCTTGGTGCTCTTCAGGTGTTTCACGATGGCGTTGACGCGATTGATGCTGCAGCCAACGACCTTCCGAATGTTCTGTTGCTGGACGCCCGCAAGCCCGAGTTGGGTGATGAGGATGTCCTTCAACACCTCAACGGCCGGGTCCGCGTTCCGTTTGCCCCTCCGTGATTTTCCCATGGATCACTCCTCCCGGGGTCTTTGCCTGTGGCTGCCAACGTGAATTCGGAGGAACCAGCGAGAAACGGTGACGCAGCGCGCGCTGCAGTATAGAGGCCCGATTGAGCTGGTCGCCGGAAGGTAAGATCAGCCTGGAACGGCGGCCCCTTATGGCGGGTCGGCGCGCGGCCGGCGTCCTTTCTCTGCGGAACCGGCGAGGCGGGTCCGGAAGGGCTGGGTGCCGGTCGGCGGTCGGCGGGGCTCGGCGGGCTCGCCGGGCCCCGGGTGAGCACGTGCGTGCGAGTCATCGCCGTGCTTGCATCCAGGTGGTTCAGACGCTCC
Organism: Candidatus Rokuibacteriota bacterium; assembly: GCA_016188005.1. NCBI lineage: Bacteria > Candidatus Rokuibacteriota > Candidatus Rokuibacteriota bacterium. Next base: position 63,802 of record JACPIQ010000044.1, read on the forward strand.
TGGGCTGTCAGGATTCTCCCGACGATCGGCACGCTGGCCTGCGCCGCCACGATGCTGAGACTATAGGTCCTCTCCTGGGCTGGCGCAAGGGCGGAACTGGGGGAGGGCGATGTCGCCGCGGCGCTCGAAGGTCACCGTGACACGGTCGCCGATGGCGACGGCCTCGGGGGCGGCGCTCAGGACATTGGCCATCATGCGGAAGCCCTCGTCGAGGTCCACCAGGGCCACGGCATAGGGGACGTCGGGCTTGAAGGCGGCCGACGGGGGTCGGTAGACCACGGTGACGGCATGGAGGGTCCCGCGGCCCTCGGAACGCCGCCACTCGAGGGCCGTGGCGCCGCAGGAGGCGCAGGCCGAGCGGGGGTAGAACTGGGCGCGGTTGCAGGCGGCGCAATGCTGGTACAGGAGCTCGCCGCGGAGACAACCGTCCCAGTAGGGCTGGCTCTCGGGCGTCGGCTGCGGCACGGGCTTGCCGATCTCGGTCATCGCGCCTCCCCGGCCCGCGGGCTCATGCGCGCGCCAGCACCAGGGAGCAATGGGCGGAGAGGATGCCGCCGTCGCCGTGGACGAAGGCCAGCCGCGCGTCGGGGACCTGACGGGCGTCGGCCTCGCCGCGGAGCTGGCGCACGGCCTCCACCACGTGGGTGAGCCCGCCGGCCGCGCCGGAGTGGCCGAAGGAGAGGAGGCCGCCGTGGGTGTTGGTGGGAAGCCGGCCCGCGAGGCCCAGCGCCCCCGCGGCGATGGCCGGACCGGCCTCGCCCTTGGCGAAGAAGCCCATGGACTCGAGCTCGATGAGGAGCGTGATCGTGAAGGAGTCGTAGATCTCCGCCACGTCCACCGCCGCGGGCGTCACCCCCGCCTCGCCCAGGGCGCGGGATGACGCCTCGTGGCAGCCGAAGTCGGTGAGGCTCGGCGCCTGGCTCACATGCTCGTGGGTGTGCCCCTGCCCCGCGCCGAGCAGGGCGATGCGCGAGTCGCGCGTTCCGCCCGAGGCGTCAGCCGCGCTGACCACCACCGCGGCCGCGCCGTCTGAGACGAGGCAGCAGTCGAGGAGACGCAGCGGCCGGGCGATCATGCGCGAGGCGAGCACATCCGCCACGGTGATGGGCTCGCGCATGTGGGCGCCGGGGTGGAGGCCGGCGTGACGGCGCATGGTCACGGCGATGTGGGCGAGCTGCTCGGGCGTGGCCCCCTGCTCGTGCATGTAGCGGCTCGCGACGAGGCCGTAGTAGGCGGGGATATTGGGGCCATAGGGCACCTCGAATTGCGGGTGCCCCACGCGGGCCAGGGCGGCCACGGCCCCGTCCCGCGACATGCCCGTCAGGCGCATGTCGCCCGCCACCACCAGGACGTGACGGCAGCGGCCGGACTCCACGAGCATGGCCGCCTGCATGATCATGGCGCAGCCGGTGGCGCCGCCCAGCATCATGCCGAGCGAGTACGCGGGGCGGATGCCGAGGTACTCGGCCACCACGGAGGAGAGCATCAGGTGGGGCTCGACCAGGGAATAGGCGCAGAGGACGCCGTCCACGTCGCCCTGGGTGAGTCCGGCATCGGCGATCGCCTGGCGGGCGGCCTGGGCGTGGATGCCGAGCACGCTCGAGCCCGGCAGGGCGCCGAAGGCGGTGTCGCCGACGCCGCTGAGCCGCGCGCGCCGGGACGGGGGCGGGCCAGCCATCAGCGGCTGCCGCCGAGGTGGCCCATGGCGCGGGCGATGATGTTGCGCTGGATCTCGCTGGTGCCCTCGCCGATCACATAGACGAGGGCGTCGCGATGGTAGCGCGCCACGGGGTACTCGCGCATGAGCCCGTTGCCGCCCAGGATCTGCATGGCATCCCGGGTGACCTTCACGGCGGTCTCGCTGGCGACGAGCTTCACCCGGGAGGCCGTGGCGGGGTCGAGGTCGCCCCTGTCCACGCGCCAGGCGCCGTAGTAGACGAGCCAGCGCACCGCCTCGATCTCGGCGGCCATGTCGGCGAGGCGATGGGCCACGGCCTGGTGCTGGCCGATGGGGCGGCCGTCGGCGATGCGCTCATGGGCGTAGCGGTCCGCGGCCTCGAGCGCCGCGCGGGAGATCCCGAGACAGTTGGCGGAGACGCCGACGCGGTTCTCGACCAGGCTCTCCAGCACCACCGGGTAATTGCCCTCGCGCTCGGCGAGGAGGCAGTCGTCGGGGACGAAGGCCTCCTCCAGCGCGATGAGGCCGGTCTCGGAGCCCCGGATCCCCTCCTTCTTGAGCGGCGAGATGCTGACACCGTGGCAGGGCAGCTCGAGGATGAAGAGGCTGATCGCCTCGGCGGTGAGCTCGGGGCGGGTCCGCGCGGCCAGCAGGAGGAAGTCGGCGATGGGGGCATTGGTGATGAAGGTCTTGCTCCCGCTGATCGCGTAGCCGCCGGCCACCTTCCGCGCCTGCGTCCTGAGGGCGCGGATGTTGGAGCCGCCGTCGGGCTCGGAGAGGGCGAAGCCCGAGATCCTCTCGCCGCGGAGGGCGGGGGCGAGGAAGCGCTGCTTCTGGGCGGCAGTGCCGGCGCGCCAGATGGGCCAGATGCCGAGATGGGTGTGCGCGGACCAGACGGCGGCGAAGCTCTGGCACACGCGCGCCATCTCCTCGCGGATGATGCAGTCGGATATCTTGTCGCTGCCCGCCCCGCCGTCGGCCACGGGGTAGCGCGCGCCCAGGAGCCCGAGGTCAGCCCAGCGCTTGAAGAGCCCGCGGGGGAAGCGCTCGGTCTCCTCCGCCTCCTCCACGAGCGGCCGCATCTCCGTCTCCGAGAAGCGGCGCACCATCTCGCGCAGCCTCTCGTGCTCGGCGGAGAACTGGAAGTCCACGGCCGCGGCCCTGCTACCCCGATCCCCCGTGGTGACCGCGCCAGGCGGGGCGGCGCTTCTCCACAAAGGCGCGCAGCCCCTCGACGCGATCGGTGGAGCAGAAGTTCACCAGCCAGGCCTCGGCCTCGACGACGAGGCCCTGGTCCAGCGAGAGATCGGCGCCCTCGTCGATGGCCTTCTTGGCCTGGCGCACGGCGATGGGGCTGTTGCGGACGATGGCGGCCGCCATCGCGCGGCAGGCCTCCAGGAGCCCGTCGGCCGGCACGACGCGGTTGACG